>DOZG01000068.1 GCA_003518125.1 Patescibacteria group bacterium | reverse complement strand
AATGATGGTGGCCTAGGTATGACCGAGTTCTTTTTAAAACAAGGTTCTAAGATCACTATCACTGATAGTTTAACAGAGAAGGAATTAAAACCAACATTAGAGAAGTTAAAAAAATACAAAGATATTACATATCATTTAGGTGGTCATATTGAGAGTGATTTTACAGACAATGATATCATTGTAAGGAACCCTGCAATTAAACCAAGTAATAAATATTTAAAAATTGCTAGAGATGCAGGAAAAGAGATAGTGATGGAAATGTCTTTTTTTCATAAACTATCACCTTCCCCTATTATCGGTATTACTGGAACTAAGGGTAAATCAACTACTACCTCCTTAATATATGAACTACTCAAGAGTGAATACAATGAAAAAATATTAATAGGTGGTAATATTGGTAAAAGTGCAATTAGAAAACTCTCTAGTTTAACTAAAAACCATATTTCTGTTTTAGAACTTTCAAGTTTTCAATTAGATGGTATGGGAGAATCTAAGGTGTCTCCTCATATTGCCGTAGTTACCAATATCTATACCGACCATATGGATTGGCATAGTGGTATGGAAGAATATATTAGGGCTAAAAAGAACATTTTCTGTAATCAAACAAAGGATGACTACCTTGTTGTTAATATTGATAATGATATTACTAAGAAATTTAGAAAGGAAGCTAATGGTCATGTTCTTACTTTTAGTCTAAGAGATCCAAGTGCTAACTACTATATAGATGAGAATCAAAATGTATTTGAGAATGGTAAACAGTTACTTCATCTTGAGAATTTACTACTTGGTGGAAAGCATAATCTATACAATATCTTGAGTGCCATTACTACTGTTAGAATATATGAAATATCTGTTGAGAACATTAAGAATATAGTTGAAAACTTTATTGGAATTACACATAGGCAAGAGTTTGTAAGAGAGTTTAAGGGTGTTAAATATTACAATGATACATGTGCTACTGCTGTTGAATCAGTAATTGCTATGTTCCAGAGATTTGGAGAGAAAAATATCGGTAAAATCATAATGATTGCTGGAGGAGTTGATAAGGGAATGGATTACAGTAAGATTGTAAAATATATGAAAAAATATCTTAAATCATTAGTCTTGTTTGAAGGTACTGCTTCTGAGAAAATATATAAATATATTGGTAAGAGTATTCCTGTTTATAAATATTTTAATAGTATGCAAACCGCTGTAGACAAAGCTGAAGAATTAGCAAATGAAGGAGATATGATAATTCTCTGTCCAGGTGGTAGTAGTTTTAATATGTTTATAAACGAGTTCGATAGAGGAGATCAGTTTGTTAAGTATGTAAATTCATTGTAAGGAAATATGCCTAGAAAGGAAGATGTAAAGAATCTAAAACTTGATGATTTACAGAAAGTACATATGATTGGAATTACTTCTGGTATTAGTAGTTTTGTAGCTACTCATTTGATAAATTTAGGAATAGAGGTTACTGCTTCTGAATTAAATCAGGATAATCATGTTGCTAAAGAATGGATTGAAAGAGGAGTTTTGTATGAAGGAGGACATAATTCTAAATATATTACAAAGGATTTAAATCTGGTTGTTTTCCCTAATGCTCCAATGCCTGATAATCCAGAATGTATTAAGACAGAAAAACTTGGTATTTCCGCTATAAAACTTCCAGAAATACTAGGTTTAATTACAAAAAACTTTAAAACAATTGCAGTGGCTGGTACTCATGGTAAAACTACAACCTCTGCATTAATTACTTGGTTGTTGTACAAAGAGTATGGAGAATTACCTAATTTTGTAATTGGTGATGAGATATTGGGTATAAAAAAGTCATTTAATTACAATCCTCATACTGAGTATTTAGTACTAGAGGCTTGCGAGTATAAAAGACAGTTTTTAGATAGAGCACCTACTCCATACATCACTGTTATCACAAATATAGAGTTAGATCATACAGATTACTTTAAAAATCAAGAGGATTACAATAATGCATTTAAGGAGTTTGTTTCCAATACTCAAAATAGTATTGTAATTGATAGTAGAGATCCAAATATTAATGATATTGTAAAGGATCTGAATATAAAGATTATTGATTGTAAAGATATAGAAGGAATGTATGAAGAAGTTACTGCAGGATTACATGGTAAGCATAATCGTGAGAATATACTTAGAACTTCTGGTGTGGCATATTCTTTAGGAATATTCCCGGATATTGAAGATTTCCCAGGAGTAGCTTCAAGGTTTGAATATATAGGGAAGAATAATAATGGTAACGATATATATCTAGACTATGCTCATAATCCTAAAAAAGTAAGAGCTTGTTTACAAGAAGCAAAAGAAATGTATCCAGATAAAAAGATTGTATTTGTATGGCAACCACATAGTGTAGAAAGAAGTATTACTTTTAAGAAAGATTTTGCTAAGAGTTTAGATGGTGCAGATGTTACCCTAATTCCAAATATTTATATCCCTGTAAGAGAGGCAGAAGAGTATAGAGAGAAGATGACAGATAAAGAGTTTGTAGAGTATCTTAAGAGTGAGAATCCTAAAAAGGATATTAGATATACAGAGAGTTTTGAGAATACAGTTAAGGTATTGAAAGAGTTTAATGATGATTTTGTAATTATCTTTGCTAGTGCAGGAGATCTTAAGCAAATTTTTAAATTGATGAAGATTAAAAATGAACAGATATGAGGTTGAAGCTGTATCAATTATTGGTATAGGTGGTACTGGGGCTTACTATATTGCAAAATTTTTACTTCTCTGTGGAGTGAATATAAATGGTTTTGATATTAGCCCAAACAAACGAACAGAAGAATTAGAAGATATGGGTGCTGAGATTACTTACAGTAATCCTACTAAAGCTTTTAAATCTTCCTACTATATATATACTCATAATTTATCAAAAAAGATTAAACAAGAAATAGAAAAGATAAACCCTATTCTTGATGGTTATGAAGTTGGGGAAATGTACAAAAATATTGTAGATGATTTTCAGGACGATCTTCTTTCTGTTACTCAAATAGAAGCTTTCCTTAAATCAAATATCGCTCCACTCTACTCTCTTGATCTTAAAAATATGAGATTAATTGGGGTTACAGGTACTGATGGTAAAACTACGACTTGTACTATGATCTATCATATTCTTAAAAAGAATGGTTTTAAACCTGCACTAATTAGTACAGTGTCTGCTCTGATTGGTGATGAGGAAATTGATACAGGTTTTCATACAACAACCCCTACTTCACAAGAGTTACATAAATTAATATCTAAAGCATTGAATAAGGAGTGTACACATCTGATATTAGAAACCACCTCTCATGGATTAGAACAAGGAAGGATTGCTGGTCTTAAATTTAATACTATCGCATATACCAATGTCACAAAAGAACATCTGGATTACCACAAAACATGGGAGAACTACCTCCATGCTAAGGGTTTACTAATTGAAGAGCATAGTAAACCAGATACAACAATTGTCTTAAATATGGATGATGAATCATATGATTACCTAAGTAATATCTCCATTGGTCGAGATATGAAGTATAGTTTAAAGAATAAAGATGCAAATATATTTGCTAAAGATGTAAGGGATTCAAATGGTTTACAGTTTAAATTACTTCTTGGTAAAGAAAAATTTAATGTAAGTATTCCAATCTTTGGTATATACAATGTAAGTAATTTTTTAGCTGCTTGTGGTGTTTGTGTGGGTGAAGATTTGGATTTAGAAGATATTGTTAATGGTATAAGTGATTTTAAAACAGTTAAGGGTAGAATGGAACTACTACAAGATATTCCATTTAAAGTGTTTGTTGATTTTGCACATACTCCCAATGCAGTATATGAGGTATTAAAAAGTGTAAGAAAGTTAACTAAGGGAAGAATAATACATGTTTTTGGTTGTGCTGGCCTTAGAGATACTTCAAAACGTTATCCTATGGGTAAGTTCTCCAATGAGTTAGCAGATATTACAATATTAACAGCAGAAGATCCTAGAACTGAAAGTTTAAAAGATATTAATGATGAAATAGAGAAGGGATGGAGAGATGGTAGTAATAAAGAAGGATTATTAATTCGATTTGATGATGATACAAAGAATATAATGGTTAGAAGGGATGCTATATTTAAAGCTTTTGAGTTGGCAAAAGATGGTGACCTAGTAGTTGTAACTGGAAAAGGACATGAAATGTCACTTTGTTTCGGAAATACAGAGTATGATTGGAATGATATTGAAGAAAGTAAAAAATTACTTAATCTTTGATATATAACTTAACATCTACAGCTACCACCTTATCTTCTGTGAGCATTACAGGATTAATATCCATAGTAATAATTTGTGGATATGATATTAACATCCTTTGTATATTTTCTAACATATCTAAGAGTTTCTCTTTTGCAAGTTTAGGTTTTCCTCTAAAACCATTAATAACTATAGAGAGTTTTGTATTATCTAGAGCTTGTAACATATCCTCTCTACTGGTTGGAATTAATATATGTTTAATATCTTTATGAATTTCTGTATATATACCACCCTGACCAATAGCTATTAAATGACCAAAACCCTTGCCTTCATCTTCATATATCTGACTATCCCCTTCTCTATTAGCACCAATAAAGACCTCTGCATTACCTACAATCATTTCTTGTACCAATATATCTGGAGAGGTAATACCTGTAACTTTAGAGATTGACTCTCTTAATTCATAGAACTTAGTTTCAAACTCTGAGATTGTTCTAATATCAAGATATACAGCTTTAAAATCAGTTTTATGTGCTAAATCTTTTGAAGTAGCTTTAATAACTACTGGGAATCTATTAACTGAAAACTCTATAGCATTTTCAATGTGTGGAGTTATAATTTGTTGTGGAATTGGAATATCGTGTTCTTTCAGAATATTTTCTGTAATATCATCTGGTAGTATCACCATCTCAGAAGTTAAACAATCTTTTACATCTCTAATATACTTTGAGGATGTTTTAATATCTTTAACCTCGACAATATCACTTTTAATAGTATTTTCATTATATTTAACTAACTTCCCAATTATTTTGATAGTAGCCTCTATATTGTTTGAAGTATACACATTGTACTCTTTAAGTAGATCAACACCATTCTTAATATCGTGGTTACCCAAAAAACATACAAAGATTGGTTTAGATGTCTTGTTTTTTATCTTAACAATCTTCTCTGCTGTACCCACAATATCTGTAATTAATTGAGGAGTTAGGATAACTAAGATACTATCTACCTCATTATCGTTCTCACAGAAAGATATTGCTTGATCATACCTGTCTGCTAAGGCATCACCAAGAAGATCAATGGGGTTTTTAACACTTGCTGCATCAGGAAGTACACTGAATAATTTCTTAGTAGTTTTCTCTCCAAGTTCTGATAGGATTAGATCATATTTCTCTATATTATCAGTAGCTATTATTCCAGGACCTCCTGCATTGGTTATAACAGCTACTTTCTTACCTTTTGGTATTCTATTACTACTTACAAACTTCATAAGCTCATAAAGCTCTACAGAACTCTCTGAGAGTATTGTATTAGCTTTACTAATCGCTGTAGTAATAGTATCATATGAGCTAGCAAGGGCCCCAGTATGGGATGATATAGCCTCTTTAGCTTTTTCAGAACTTCCTGGTGCAATAACAATAATAGGCTTTTTAGATTTTTGTGCTAGTTTTACAAATTCTTTACCATCTGAAAATTCTTCTATGTATAATGCAATAGCACTGGTATTACTATCATTATCAAATAGTTCAATAAGTTCATTCTCAAAAATATCTGCCTTATTACCGATTGATACCATATGTGAAAATCCGAAATCATCTTCACATGCCATATCCAAAATTGCAGTACAGAATGCTCCGGATTGTGAGATAAAAGCAATATTTCCTTTTCCTGTATTCTTTCTTGCGAAAGATAAATTAATGTTATCAATATTATTAATATATCCCAAAGAGTTAGGACCAATTAATCTAATATTAGCCTCCTTTAACTTCTTTGCAATATTTTCTTCGAGAACTTTCCCCTCCTTCCCTGTTTCTTTAAAACCTGCAGAGATAATGACTACTGACTTAACTTTCTTCTCTATACATTGATCCACTACCTCTTCAACTATATGAGCTGGTATAACGATACAAACTTGGTCAATATCTTCTTTAATAGAAAGAATATCTGGATATGACTTTCTACCAAGTACCTCTTCATATTTAGGATTGACTGGGTATACTTTCCCATTAAATCCTCCACTAATTAAGTTCTGGAGTATAACGGTAGAAATCTTTTTTGGATTGGTAGATGCACCAATTATTGCAATGGAGCTGGGATTTAGGATATCTGCATTCATTATTCAAATTTCTTTAGGAGTTTAGATATATCATACTGTTTTACTTCATCTACCAACTCAGTACTTAAATCTTTCCTATTCTGTAACCTGTCGTAGAATGTTGGTATTGAATCATCCTTATATATTATACCTGTTTTAATTTTTTCATCCATAGAAACGGCATCTCTGGCGTTATTTAGATCTAGTGCTGGACTTTCTAATTTTTCTATTCTCTCAGTAAACCATTGTGGTGTCGATTCTTTATTATATGTTGTACATACTTGCAATATCTCTATTACACTACATCCTTTGTGCTTTATACCTTCCTTTATTATTTCGGTAAGTTGTAATGGATCTCCAGAGTATCCTCTTGCAAAAAAGCTTGGTTTAGATCCTAATACCAATTCACCAATATTGATTTCTCTTTCAGGTCTTCCGTCTGGAAGAGCATACATCCTTTTACCTTCTTTTGTAGTAGCAGTTGCTTGTCCAGTTGTTAACGCAAAGTTTTGATTATTATGAATTAGAATTGTAATATCGTAATTACTTCTAATGGCATGTATTAAATGGTTTAGTCCCTCATGTAGACATCCTCCATCTCCAATGGTTGCTATTACAGTCATCCTTCTATTGGCTAAATGGGAACCTATCGCTAATGGAATGGATCTTCCATGTAATCCTTTAAATGCATTAACTTTGATTTTATCTGCTCCATTTCCAT
>DOZG01000052.1 GCA_003518125.1 Patescibacteria group bacterium | reverse complement strand
TACTGAAATTAGAATTGATGATATAGAAGAGGATATTACAGAAATGGATATGATTATAAATGGGGATTGGGCATATATTTGGACTAAAACCCAAGCTAATGGTATGAAGATGAAAGTTTCTGATTTAGAAGGTGGTGAGGATTTTGATGCTAATGCAGATACGACTGATTTAGAAACAGAGATAGATATGAAATGTAGATTATGGATTAAGGATAGCTCTAAGTTTGAGGTACCAACAGATGTAAAGTTTATTGATATGATAGAGATGATGGAGGGTTTTTAGAATTTTGATTTGAGTGAAGCTTCTAAAGATGCAGATGATACAACTGGGAGCATTCATCAACAATTATGTGCGATGTGTGAATTGACACCAACACAAGAGTTACAAGAGCAATGTTTGATTGATGCAGGATGTGAGTAGGTTATCGTATTGCATGTCCGAATCCTTTTACATAGCCTTATACCTTTAATAAAAGGATTATTATAACCCCTAATACCATAAAAGGGACAAAAGGTATTTTGATTCCCTTAAAACGTTTTTTCTTGATTACAAGAATTAATCCATAGAATAGTGCAGAAAAAACAGTTATATTTGTCCATAAAAAGAGGTTTTGGTAACCAATAAGTAGTCCACATATAATTGCAATTCTTACATCACCTAACCCTAATGCTTTTTCTTTTGTTACTAAAACTATTAATTGAGAGATTGATCCTAGAATGATTGTAGAAAGAAAGTTTTGGTATGGGGAGAAAACAAAGTTATTCCCAATTAGGATAGAATATTCACTTCCTTTAGTAAAATATATGGACAAATTTAAGAGGAAGAGAAACAGCATTAAGATTAAAGATATTATATTGTGAACAGACATCTCTTTCAGATCAAAATATGCTAGGTAGAATAGTGACCCAATCAGTATACACCCTATTAGAGAGAGTAAGAGGGTTTCTAAGGAGAGAGGATTACCTTGGGTAATCCTTATGACATAGTAGAGAGATGTTGTAAGGTAGAGTAATAGGAGAAAGGATTTTAAAGGTGTAATTCGTTTCACTCTATGTTGTAAAGCTTAAATGGATCGTAATTTGTATCTACTTTCTTTTGTAGAAGAATATTTATACCTTCAGGGTTGGAAGTTTCTAGAACAATTAACTTGAATCCATCCTCTCCAGTAATGTCCGTAATATTGGAAGTACAAGTCCAATCTTCTTGGGTAATATTAAATTCTCCAGTATAATTTTCATCTAATACAAGTTTATAAAGGGATTCTTCTAAACATGTCTCTGAATATGTTCTCAAAGTTTGCCAATCATAGTTAGTTTTTGCAGTACTAAGTAATGTAATATTCCTGTAGAGTAATTCCATCCCTGTTAGTAGTAGTAGGGGAATCATGACAAGTACCGCTGTTAGAGCAACGTAGCCTTTTAATTTCATAATACTAATAGAATATCAACTGATTTAGTAAAATTGACATCTTCCGAACTTATTAAAATCATATTAATTTTTACTCCAGTTAGGTTAGAGCTACCAGTATAGACCGGGGTGACAAAGAAATCAGAAACTAGTATAGAGGATGTTGTTAACGAAGTTCCATTAAAGTAAAATTTAGAGTCAGTAAGATAATATTGTTTGTTTCCAGATTCAAACATAAGCTCAAGTACCCCATTACTATTCTCAAATACTGAATTTAATTCGTTAATAGAGAGAGCCTTAGTAAAGCTGTAATCTAAGTGCCTAATCATAAACTCTGATGCTTGATGTAAATCACTTTTTCTTTTTGTACGAAGAGTTGTTTCTTGCAGACTAAGCATGAAGTTAAGGATAATGAGTGTGATTACTGAAAACAGGCCGATATATAGAACGGTTTCCATTAATGTAATACCTTTTAATCTATTTTTCATAATTAATGACAATTTCTTTAAGTATAGGAGTCACTATTGTATTAGACTCAAAAATAGCACGATATTGGAAATATTGGCCCATTAGATTATCAGGTAGGTCATATATTCCAGAAACTATATAAGAGGTATCAGAAGTTCCATCTGGTCCAATCCATGAGATGCCAGTCATAGAAGGGTCATTACTTGCTCTAAAAGTAATATTCAAAGATGTGTCTAACGGAATATCTGCCTTAAGATCCAGTACATAATATTGAGAAGAGAGATTTGTTGAGTTAAATATTTCCGAGGTATATGTTCCAGAGGAGACATAACCGTAACCATTATCACCACCTCCACCACTACCACCCTCTATTATTTTAAATTCATCATTAGCATCTCCCGTAAGTATGTATGAATAGAATTTATATCCTTGTTTAGAAAGAGCAATTGCATTTATTCCAGTATTTACATCTTTACCTCCGCATATAACAGGAGAGGTTTCATCTGAAGTATCAAGTACTAGATATTCTTGTCCTCCACTACCAACGAGAATGGTTCTTTCATCTATATTAGCTAGTCCTTTAATAGATAGGTTATCAATATTAGTTGAGCTAACCATAGGGAGAGAACCACTTTTTATAGAGGTGTTTATAATGAAGAACTCATCATGAACACTTTGACTGGCTGCAATATAAGCACGTTGAGTATCTTCTGATATAAATAAACTGGTAGAGTTAATTGGTCCTAGATCTGAAAATGCAACTTTTATTACATCTGGATCATATTCATATATAACAAACTCATGATCTGCTCCTGACAGTGTCATATATATATATTGTTCATCTACAAAAAGGTCTGTGATTATTGCTGTTGAAACCCCTATCTCTACGGAAGTTAGTAAATTTCTACTTCCTGTTTTACTTGTAAGGTCAAAGATACTTAGAGTATTACCATGTCCCACAAAACCTTTATTCTCATATACGAATATGGTATTTGCGTTTTCTGGCCCTGCGCTATCAAAATATCCGATTTCACTTATAGGGGTATTGTCCAAGTCTAATATTACGACCTCTTTTGCGTTGGTATCTGTAGCAAGGTAAGCATGATTCTCTATCCCAAAGATATCATTTACTTTATACCCATCAAAAGTATCTCCAACGGTAACGATAGGGGGATTCGAATCATCTACAGTTACTTCTATAAATGATAATCCAGATGCATTCTCTCCTGTTCCTATATAGACAATATCACCGTAATTAGAGATTGATTTAGCGACTCCTTGTTGTGGTAAGTCATATGATGCAAAACTTAATTCGGGATTACACCAATCAGGATAGAAGAGCTCTTCTAAATGGAGTTCTCCTCCTTCAACATTTGCAGTGACTGTCCCGGAGTGATCTCCAGGAGTGAAATCAGATTCGGTTGTATACACTAGAGAGTTTGTACTCCAATCATTTATATAAATTTCTGGATTAAGTGTATGAGATTTCCCTAAAGTATCTTCCCAAGTTATTGAGATGCGAATTAAGCGAGAGTGTGGATCTATTATCCCTCCAGAGAACACTAAATCATGATTAAGGTCTCTTAATGCATCATGAACGGAGAATTCATAGGTAAAATTATTATATTCTCCACTACCTTCTACTATGGAATATTTGTAATTTTCGAAAGTTAAGTGTTTTGGACCTGTTCCTGTATATTGGGCAAGGTTATACCAAGAATCAGATTTTATACTAACCAATGCATTTCTTACCTCTTGGATAAAATAGGAGGCTTCTGCTCTAGATCTAGAATTTTGTAAAGATCTTGTAGAATCAATGACCAATATAGTGAGACTGGAGGCTATCATAGAAAAGATTCCTACTGCCAGGACTAATTCTGCTAAGCTAAAACCTTTTAGTTTTTTTCTATAAATCTTCATAGTCAATCAGACCCTCTACATTTATATAAATTTGTATTGAATAGAACCCATCAGATATCACAAAGTTACCATAAGAGGAAGGTTTGAATTCTCCCTCAGGAAAAAGAATCTGATTTCCAAGTGTCAGATTGATAGATTGTAAGGTTATGTTTCTTGGGAACGAACGGGGATCATTTTCTATTGAAGCTACTAGGGATTCACCAATAAAGAGTGTATATCCATCACTTCTTAACTCTATTCCACGAGCCTCTTTTTTAAGATAGCTATTCTGTTGTTGAAAATATATATCATCAGTAAGTTGAGAGGCATAACTTCTAAGTTTCGCTTTCTGTGCCTGTTGGGTTGCAATTGGAAATACAATGATTGATAGGATAATAAGAATACCCATGGTAACTAGTAACTCAAACATAGAAAATCCGTTTAGATTGTTCTTTGGTTTATCATTATGCATTTATACTGTTCATAAGTTGATAAATCGGCATTAGGATAGTTATCCCAAGTAATCCGATTACCGCCCCAACGAGGATTAATAGTAAGGGTTCGATAAATGTGATAATATTATTACTCATCTCTGTTACATCATCAGCATAGTATTCGTGTAAATACATAAGGTTGTTTTCTAAAGTTCCACTAATTTCACCGATATCAACCATTTTAATAAAGGAGGAGTTAAAATACTTCTGATGTTGTGAGAGAGAATCTGCGAGGTTCTGTCCTTCTACAACATTTTGTTGTATCTGTGTAAGAATCTTTGAATAAATGTAGTTACTCATAGTTGATGCAGAGATTGAGAGGGCTGTTTCAATGGGTATTGCACTTGAGAGTAATATACTTAGTGTTCTAGAAAAGGACGCAAGAATATTACTGGTGAAGAGTTTTTTGAGTATAGGGAAGTTTAAAGAGAGCCAAGATATGAAAATTTTTCCAGGTTTTGTTTTGAGAAACAAACCTATTATAATTCCCAAAACTATTATTACCCCAAGAACAATAAGCCAATTAGTTCGTATATATCCTGCTATTTTCATAATATATAGGGTAAGTTTTGGGATATTTGGAAATGATAAGAAGAGAGCTTCTAACTTTGGAAGAACGATAAAGATCATTCCTAGAAACTCGGCAATGGTCATAGAAATTATTATAAGAGGGTAGATTAAGGCTCCTCTCAATTTACGGTTTAATTCATATTCTTTTTTTATAGAATCTGCAATAAATACAAGATTGCCTTCAAGAGCCCCTCCTTTTTCTCCAGCATCTACAACGGATGCAATTGTTTCTGGAAAGACTTTTGGGAATAACTTCATAGCTTCTGATAGTGTTGATCCTTTTTTAATTTCTCCATGTAGGTATTTGTAGATATGGTTAAGATTTTCATCATTGGATTGCCCAGACATAGTTTCCACAGCTTCTGAAAGTGGTAGACTTGCTTTTAGTAATGCAGCTAGTGACTTTATTGAGATCAATAAGTTGGATGTAGAAACAGAGGAACGTTGTAATTTTCTTAGTTCTTTTGGCTGTTTTTCTTTAACAGATTTCTCTTTTTTCATTCTTTTATAGCAATAACTTTCATTAATTCTGTAATATCAATAATACCTTCTTTAAGCTTATGAATTCCATCCTCTATCATAAGTTTAAATCCGTATTTTTGAGCTGTGCTTAGTAAGTCTTCATTGTTATATCCATTAATTATTAGATTTCTTAGTTCCTTATTCATATGTAGTATTTCGTAAATACCAATTCTTCCTGAGTATCCTGTATTATCACATTTACTACAACCAACTGCCTTAAAAAGTTTATCTTTACTACTCAAATATTTTTGTAAATCAGGTCTTAATTTGAGGCTGTCTTTATGTTCACTATCTTTTCCAACGGTGTATTGGACTTTACAGTGTGGACAGAGTCTACGAGCTAGTCTTTGCGTTATAATAATGTTCACAGTAGAGGCGATTAGAAAAGATTCAATTCCCATATCTAGAAGTCGAGGTATTGTTGACATAGCGTCATTTGCGTGTAAGGTAGAGAGAACTAGATGTCCTGTTAGTGCAGAATTTACGGTAATTCTTGCTGTTTCCGTATCCCTAATTTCTCCTACCATGATAATGTCAGGATCTTGTCTAAGTATGGATCGTAAACCATTAGCAAAAGTTAGATCCCCTTTGGGATTAATTTGAATATGATTTACTCCTTCAATTCCATATTCAACAGGATCTTCAATCGTAGTAATGTTAACGTCTCTGGTATTTAAGATCTTTAGTATGGAGTAGAGTGTAGTTGTTTTTCCACTTCCTGTAGGACCGGTTGCCAAGATTAATCCGTATGGTTCTTTGTAGCTTTTCTCAACTTTTGCTAAGTCGGAGGATTCTAATCCTAGGTCTATAAGGCCAAAAGAACGATTGGCTTGGGAGAGTAACCTTATTACAACTTTTTCACCATAAGTTACTGGGAGGATAGAAACTCTACCATCTACATCGTAGCTATCAGGTTTGTTCTTTTTGGTTTTAGTACTTTTCCCACTGTTAATCTTGAAAACAATCTTTCCATCTTGGGGAGCAAAACGAATATCTGTTCTTAGTTTTGCTCTTACTTTTACTATAAAAATCAAGCTCTCTTCAAGGTTATTTCCTATAGTAATGATATCTCGTAGGATACCATCGATTCTGTACCTAATAAGGAGGTTGTCGTCTTCTTTTGCCTCTATATGAATATCAGAGGCTTTTCTTTGGAAAGCATCTTTAACCAAAGAGTCTAAAAGGTCAGATACATTAAGTTTCTTTTTAGAAACCTGATCAATTATTTTTTGAAGGTCCATACGACTAAAGTGACAGTTT
>DOZG01000016.1 GCA_003518125.1 Patescibacteria group bacterium | reverse complement strand
TAATTTCTATATGCTGAAAGATTCGGTATTAAATTATTCTTAACATCTAAACCTCCCACCAGCTTTATATCCTCATTAAAGAATATTACAGGGATACCCATTCCAATATTGTATGTATCATGATACTTAGTTATTAGTCTAGCATTTTTAGTTTCCTCATACACTTCATATTCGATAACTAGAAAGTTTGGGTCTTTCTCTATTACACTCTTAATATATGGTGATGCTACTGAACAGTGAGGACATCCAATACCCGTAAAATACGTAGCAATTTCAAAGTCTGAAATATTGTTTTCTTCTTGTGCGTATATGTTGGTTATAGAACCCACAGTTAGAGTCAGCACTAAAAATATCGTTGTGTATATTAGTTTTTTAAATATATTTTTCATTATTGAAGATATATATTATCATATATCTCATGAATCTTGAACTATCAAAAAAACAAACAGCTATATTAAATGACATACTTAAATGGAAAAAGGATTTAAGTACTCAATATATTACTCTAGGTGGTTATGCTGGAACTGGGAAAACTTCTTTGATGGGTTATCTTTCCAATGTCCTTAGAGAAAAGGATAAGAAGATGAAGATTGCGTTTTGTAGTTATACTGGTAAAGCAGCTAGGGTACTACAAAGAAAATTAAAAGATACAGATTCTATTTATAAATATGATTACACTGGTACTATTCATCGTCTTATCTATCGTCCCATTATGGATAATGATGGAGAGGTTATTGGTTGGGAGAGATTACCTTCTGATGATTTTTTATATGATATGATTATCATTGATGAAGCCAGTATGGTTACTCGAAATATTTGGAGTGATTTGTTGGCGTTAGGAAAACCTATACTTGCTGTTGGTGATCATGGTCAGTTACCTCCGATTGAAGGAATGTTTAATTTAATGGAAGATCCTCAGTTTAAGCTAGAGGAAATCTATAGGCAAGAAGTGAATAATCCAATTATTAAAGTTTCTGAAATAGCACGTAAGTATGGAGTAATTCCTGTAGAAGAGTTTTCAAGTACCGTAAAGAAGTTAAATAAGGGTGATGTAGAGACAGGAGAATTTTTACAAGATATGTTTGAGGAGTATGATAAGGATCTGATGGTTTTAGTTGGTTATAATCGTACTAGAATCAATTTAAATAAGGGTATTAGGCAATTACTTGGTTTTGAGTCTTTAGAGCCTAGTATTGGTGATAGAATTATATGTCTTAGGAATAATCATAGGGAAGAAATCTTTAATGGAATGATGGGGACTTTACTTGGAATCTCTGAAGAATCTATTAAGGGTTTTAAATACTACGATGTAGATATAGAGTTTGATGATGAGGAATATCCATTTTTAGGTAAGATTTCTAAAGAACAATTTAATAAAGAGAAAACTTTGTCAGATATTCCAGATGGTATTAATCTCTTTGATTTTGGTTATGCATTAACAGTTCATAAGGCACAGGGTAGTCAGGCTAAGAGGGTTGTTGTTTTTGAAGAGAGGTTTAAGCGTATGGATGATGAGATGTGGAGAAGATGGTTATATACTGCAATTACTAGGGCTAGTGAGGAGTTGTATATTATAGGTGAGTAATTGTTGTATAATCATTAAAATAACTTTTTATATCTTTAATATATGAATGAAGGTCTTCCACAGGTCCCAAGTTTTGAGGAGAAATTAGTAGCTTTTACTAATAATGAGGTTCCAATAATTACTTGTGCAAATCAGACTGAACGAGATCAAGTCTTAGAACAAAAAGGCGTTACCGTTTATGCTCCTAATGTTCCTTCGTCCAACTCTAAAGAGAAAATTGTTATTTTTCATCCTACAAGTGATCCAAATATTTTAGTTGAGGATCACCGTTTTAAAGCAATAGATGGAAATCCTAGCCATATCGTTTTTAAGATATACAATACGAAAATAGATGATAATTAAGAATGCTAAACAAGAGAGAATATTAAGAGAGGCTGGTGAAATATCCTCTGATATATTGCGTACACTAGGTAATAATTTAGATGTTGGTATTACACCTTTAGAGATAGAAAAATTAGCACAGGATTTATGTAAAGAGTATGGGGTTAAACCCTCCTTTATGACAGTTCCTAATTACGACTACGCTACATGTATATCTGTAAACGATTGTATATTGCATGGTATTCCAAATGATATACCTTTTAAGAAGGGTGATTTAGTTAAAATAGATTTTGGTATTGTTTACAAGGGATACTGTACAGATCATTGTTGGACATGGGGTATTGGTAATATATCTATAGAGGATAAAAAGCTAATAGAGGCTGGTAGAGAAGCTACAGAGAATGGTTGTAAACAGGCTGTTACTGGTAATCGTACAGGAGATATTTCTCATGTTTTAAGGTCTACTGCTGTTAAATATGGTTTTACTACATTAAAGGAGTTTGTTGCACACGGTATTGGTAAGTCTTTACATGAAGAGCCAGAGATTCTTTCTTTTGGTGATCCTAATACAGGTGATGTTCTAAAAGATGGTATGGTTTTGTGTATTGAGTGTCAGGTAGTTATTAATGATGATATATATATTAGTGATAATGGGTGGGATGTAATGTCCGTAGATGGTTCTAAGGGTAGTATGTATGAGTATATGGGAATAGTGAGGGATAAGGGTTTTGTTAAATTAACAGATAGTTTCTAGATTGACTTTTTCACACATTTTGGTATAATACTATAAGATACTGTAAGTATCTAATCTGCTCTTATATACTTATTTTCAATTATGTTGTATTAGAGCTATTTATCTATATATTAATGGTATATTTTATATCTTAAATATAGATATGTTCCTTAACAAAAGAGGTTGGGAATATACTCCTTTTTATATCTC
>DOZG01000022.1:6433-6592 GCA_003518125.1 Patescibacteria group bacterium | reverse complement strand
CCATCCAAATATTGGGATTACACCAATAAAGGTATAGAATACTCTCATCCACTTACTTGTAGTTCTTTCTCCAGAATCAACTAATATCCAACTAATTACAACCAACCAGAATATTATAGATATTATACCTAGCATAGAACCAAGTAGATTGTAGTTAGC
>DOZG01000022.1:0-6332 GCA_003518125.1 Patescibacteria group bacterium | reverse complement strand
TCTGCCAGTTCCACCACTCGACCGGTAGACTATTATACAAAAAAGTGAATAGGAAGAGAATATTACTAAATTAAAACTACCCACCCTTTTTTCTATATAGGTTTCTAAAACTTGCAATTTCTTTCAAAAATGCAAGCTCTACTACACCAGTAGGACCATTCCTATGCTTTGCTACTACCAATTGACCAAGACCCTTTCTTTCAGTATCTGGATTCCAAATCTCTTCCCTATCGATAAACATTACTACATCTGCATCCTGTTCAATAGAACCTGACTCTCTAAGATCTGACAACTGTGGTCTCCTACTCTGCCTCTGCTCTATAGCACGAGATAACTGAGAGAGTGCAACTACTGGAATATTTAATTCTTTAGCTAAGTTCTTTAACCCTTGGGATACCTCAGCCACCTCGATAGTTCTGCTTTCCTTACTGTTACCATGCATAAGCTGTAAGTAATCTAGGAATATAATATCTACACCCCGTTCCATTGCAAGTCGTCTAGCTTTTGTACGTACCTGATTAATATGCTGTCCTGCCTGATCATCAATAAATATATTCGCATCTGCCATCAATCCCATACTGTTAGAAAGCTTAAGTACCTCATCATCTGATACTTGATTAGTTCTAATTTTCCAAAACGGAACTCCTGATTGCATACCCAGTAACCTATCCATAATTTGTACCTGAGACATTTCTAATGAAAAGAATGCTATATTTTTCTTCTCGTGTATTGCAGCATGTCTCATCATATCCAATGCTAAAGCAGTTTTACCAACAGAAGGTCTAGCAGCAACAATTATAAGATCTGACTTCTGAAAACCACCAAGTAATGAGTCTAATTCTTTAAATCCTGTAGATACACCTCTTAACTCATCTGAGTTTTGTGCACTAGCAGCCCTTTCGTATGCATCCTTAAGTAAATCTTTAATATGTACAAAACTTGCCCTCACTCCCTCTTGCGCAATATCATAGAGTAATCTTTCTGATCGATCTACAACTTCATGCAAGACCTGTTGCTCATCATACGACATCTGTATTATCTGTGTAGCCGAAGATATAAGCCCCCTCCTGGTAGCACTCTCCTTTACAATATTTGCATACTCTTCTGCATGAGCAGCCGTTGGCACACTACTTGTTAATTCTGCAAGATATGCTCTTCCTCCAATCTTCTTAAGCTTCTTCTTTTTCTTCAACTGGTCTGATATTGTAACAACATCTATTGGTAAATTATTCTCAAAAAGATAAAGGATATTCTCATATATCAAAGAGTGTCTCTCATCGTAAAAGTGAGAGGGCCTTAACCAACCAGATACATTTATAAGGGCATCTTTATCTAAAAGTATAGATCCTAATACGGATCTTTCGGCATCTACATTTTGTGGTGGTATTTTCTCCATATCTGTATTTTACCTTTAAAGCACAATAACCTCCATAGGGGCTCCCTCTCGTTCACTTTTCTTCGGTTTAACAGTAAGATAATTCTCTTCAGAAACGTTAGGAAAACCGAAATACTTAATAAAGTCTTCTTTTGTTTTCATCCCCTTCCCTATTTTAAGACCTTTCTCCTTATACCCACACGGTATTAATATTTGTGGATCTATATTAGAAATGATTTTCTCCAATTTATCGTAATCTATAAATTGATCACCATTTCCAATTGGAACTATTAACACATCTACATCACCCAAATCCTTAGTAAGATCTACATCAAAATTATTATTAATCATTCCCAAGTAAACCACACGTAGGTTTTGTTCATCTATAATATATATATTGGATTTAAGATCTCTCCTTATCATCAATCCACCTATCTCGAATTCTCCAGCACTATTTATCTCCATTATTCTCTTCCTTTTATCTGGTACAACCTTTTTCTCTAACCCTTCTTTCTTAAGAATCCTCTCTTTGAGGATAAGATTGGGGTCAGAGAAGAGGACTACATCAGCTTTAACCTTAGCAAAACTTAATCCAGACTTCTTTAATTCTTGTGGATCTGTTAACAAAGACACACTACTCCCCGTTATCAAAAAGCTTGTCCAGTTCTGTTTCTTAATCTTCATATTGGAATTTCAGTTAGAATATTAGTACATGATTTTATAATTTTTTAGGAAATAGGGCAAATATGGACAAGATTTCTAACAGGAAAGTTTTCTAGACACATCCTTTACCTTCTGCTATAATCCACCCGTTATGAAAAAAAGCATTCATCCAAAATATAATACAGTAAAAGTAGTATGTTCCTGTGGAAATACATTTGAAACAGGTTCTACACTAGACACAGATACAATTACCGTTGAGCTATGCTCAAAATGTCACCCTTTTTACACTGGTGAACAAAAGATCGTTGATACTGATAATCTTGTTAAGAAATATGAAGCAAAAGTTAAAAAAGCGAAAGTTATGTCATTTAGATCCAAAAAAGCTAAAATGGAGGCTAGAAAGTCCAAAAAGCAAAATATTACACAACCCTCTTCAACATTAACACTCAAAGATATGTTAGCTAATGCTAATATCTCTAAGTAAAGATTTCACAAACAAATTTTAAAATGATATCATCCAAACATGGATATTCGAGTTTTCGAAGAAAAATACAAAAAAAATACCGCATTTGACAAACAGAAATCCTTAGAAAAAAAGATAGCCCATGCCCATACTACTAGAGAAGATATATCAAAGTTAAATACACAACTCTCATACTACTCTACCTTTGCAACTAAGGTCACTCAAATACAAAAAGCCATCTCTAATTGGAAACAAGCCAATGATTTAATACAAGACCAAGAAATGTCTGAACTTGCAAAAACAGAGTTGAATAAAAACCAAGAAGTAATTGAAAGGTTAGATAAGGAGATCGTGGAAATTCAGATAAAAAAAGAATTCGTAGATAAAGATGATGATAAATCGGTAATACTGGAAATTAGGGCAGGAGCTGGTGGAGATGAAGCTGCACTTTTTGCTGTAAATCTATTTAGAATGTACAAGATATATTCAACAAACAAGAACTGGACAGTATCTACCATCCATGAGAATGTAACACAAGCAGGTGGTTATAAAGAAATAATTTCACAAATTAGTGGGAAAGGAGTTTACAAAGCTCTTAAATATGAAAGTGGTGTACACAGAGTACAAAGGATCCCTGTAACTGAATCCTCTGGTAGAATACATACCTCTACAGCCTCTGTAGCTATATTACCAGAAGCAAAAGATATCGATATTAAGATTAAATCAGAAGATATTAATATAGAGGTAATGAGAGCCTCTGGAGCCGGTGGGCAATGTGTTAACCGTACAGATTCCGCAGTCCGTATTACTCACCTACCAACAGGTATTGTTGTAAGTTGCCAAGAAACCAAACATCAAGCACAGAATAAAGAAAAAGCTATGCAACTACTCAGAGCTAGACTCTATGAGAAAAAGAGGTCTGAAGAAGCCAAAAAGAGATCTGATATGAGATCCTCACAAATTGGTACAGCTATGAGAGCAGAAAAAATCAGAACATATAACTACCCACAGAATAGAGTTACAGACCACAGGATAAAAAAGTCCTGGCATAATCTTGATAAAATATTAGACGGAGATATACAACAAATACTAGATGAAGTTAGAAATGGAATTCAACTAAAGATCTTGGAGAAAATAAAGAATGTATAATCTCTCTCAACTTTTTAGAATACAAAAAACCCTTAGAAATCTTAACTATCCTGATTACCAAAGAGTATCAAAGGAAATAGCCATATATGCTGAAGATGAGAAAAAACTTGAAAAAATTCTAAGACAAATCAAAACCAGAAAGCCATGGGAGTATATACAAGGCCAAACTGAATTCTATACATTATCCTTTAAGGTAAATAGAGGTGTGTTAATACCACGGATAGAGACCGAACAATTAGTAAGTACGGCTATACAAGAATACAAAGAAAAAGTTTTTGATATGGTTATAGATGTTGGAACAGGAAGTGGCTGTATTATAATAAGTCTGTTAAAAAGCTTACAACTACCATCTATATTCTCCGGGAATACTAAGAAAACAGATTTCCTTGCTACTGATATTAGTCAGAAGGCTTTAAATATAGCGAAAGACAATATTAAAAAATATAAATTAGGAAAAAAGATTAATCTAATAAAAAGTAATTTAATTAAAAATATAGATTTGAATAAAAAGTCTGTACTAGTACTCGCTAATCTCCCATATATACCTACAGAACAATACAAAAAGTTAAATAAGGATGTAAAAAGTTTTGAACCTAAACTTGCATTAGATGGTGGAAAAGATGGTAATAAATACTACAAAGAATTATTTAAACAAATTGAAGAAAGTAAATATAAAAACTTTACCCTTATACTAGAAACTGAACCAAGTATTCTTAAAAACACTCAAAATATCTTCAAGAAATACAAAACAGTTGTTCTAAAAGATACTTACAAGAAAGATAGATTTATAATTGTAAGAGGTTAATTACTCAACCTCTTCCAGTATTGCCTCTACTCTTCTCTCTACCCCATCATTCCAGAGTTTAATCTCAACCTCTTCTCCTACATCACACCCTGAAATAATTGTACTCAATGAATCCTCAACTTTCTCTCCATTAAATTCAATAATAATATCTCCCCTTATAATTCCCGCAGTTTGTGCTGGACCATAAGGATCTATTCTAACAATCAAAGCTCCAGCTACTACATCACTATAGTAGACTGCCTGATACTCAGAAATCATCTGATAAGAAACCCCAAGATATGGTTTTATAAACTTACCATAAGTTCTGTACTCTTCTACCCTACTTTTCACAATATTTATAGGTAGTGCAAAAGCTATATTATCAGCACTAGTAGTTGTAGCAAAATTAATACCAATTACTTCTCCAGAGGTATTTAGTAATGGGCCACCAGAATTACCTGGGTTTACTGCAGCATCTGTTTGTATAACATCTTCATATGTCTTAGCACTGCTACCAAACCAACTACTAGAAGCAGTTACATCTCTATCTAAGCCACTTACAATGCCTGTTGTTACACTCCCTACATACTCACCAAGTGGTGTACCAATTGCAATAACTGTTTGACCAACAACCACAGCATCTGAATCCCCTAACCCAAGTGGTACTAAATCGGTTGCATCAATCTTTAATACTGCAATATCATTACTATCATCCCTCTGAATCTCAACAACATTATGTTCATTACCATCTGCTGTGATAACCTTATACTCAGCATTAAGATTAGAAACTACATGTTGATTAGTTACAATTATTCCATTACTATCCACCACAAAACCAGTACCAATATTATTACTCTCATCAATCAACCCATCTTCATTTGAGAATGAAAGCTGACTAATCGCTATACTCACAACAGAATCTTTAACCTCTTTAACTATCTCTATAATGACATTTTCCTCTTGGGTTAAAACAGCAGGGATATCACTCTCCTCCCCTACCTGTACATTATCTGAAGAATTCTGCCAAGGATTGTAAATAAATACAATGGTTAATATTCCACCAAGAAGTATTGCAGCAAAAATAAATAAAGATAAAAATGCAATAATACCCACCTTTTTAGGATCTTTACACTTAAATAGTAGGAAAGGTTTCTTAACTTTTTTCTCCTTTTTTATAATTTTCTCTTTTTTAACCTTTATCTTCTTTTCCATACTACTTAATTTAAAAATTATCTAAATAACTCTAAAGCTTTTTCAAACTGAGGATCATCTCCATTAGTAAAATCCTCTGTTGTAAATTCAACTTCGAAATCAGGAACAATCGGATTATCCCTACTTATCCATACACCATCAGGTAGTAACCACTTAAACACTGTAACATGTAAAGAAGAACCATCTGTGAACTCCTCAATCGCTTGTGCAGTACCCTTTCCATATGTACTCTCTCCAACTATAGAGGCCCTATCATTTTGACTTAATGCTCCAGCTAAAATTTCTGAAGCAGAAGCACTTCCAGCATCTATAAGAACAACTAACTCTACATCAGTAAGATCACCTCCATTAGTTGATGTGAATGACTGCTTTTTTCCATTCCCGTCCTCCTGATATGAAATCAATTCTGTACCTGACAAGAAATCATCCGCTGCATATACTGCTGCATCAAAATATCCCCCAGGATTACCTCTTAAATCTAGAATAACTTCCTTCGTTCCATTTGCTTTAATCTCACTAACAATATTATCCCATGCATTTATCCAAGCTACGTAAGAAGAGTCCGTAAATCTTGCAATATCTATACATGCAACACCCTCTTTAAACTCTAAGCTCATACTAGGAACAGTAATTTCTCCTCTAGTAATTTCAATATCTGTACTCTCCAAATCCCCCTTATGAAGAAC
>DOZG01000033.1:643-4934 GCA_003518125.1 Patescibacteria group bacterium | reverse complement strand
CTACTTCACCACATAGAAATAACCAAAGAAAATATTGAATATATTAACCGAAACATCTCACCCGAGGTCTCTCATATATTACAAACTCTCAATGAAATGGATTATGTGATTAAAAATACTGATTCTTCATATATTCTTACTACTAAATTTATCCTTAATTATGTCAAGGACCTTAGACCAGTACTAATTCAACTTGCCAATGCACAATCAAACAGTCACACTCTCTCTTCTATTGAAGACAATGAGGAAAAGAAAAAGATTGTTTTAAGAAATTTTAATATCCATAGTAAACTAGCAGAATATCTTGGGTTTGGAGAAATTCAAAAGGATATTACTGAAGAATGTTTTAGAATTACTCAAAAAGATGAATATGAGTATATTACCAAACTTTATAAAAAAGAAAATATAACAACAGAACTACTCAAGACCTACTTTGTATATATAAAAAACTTATTACAAAAATATGAAAAAGAAATTAAAATACAATCCAGGATTAAAAACAAACATAGCACATATCTCAAATCTAAAAAGTATATCGACGAAGGATTCTTACATCCGATAGCTAATATTAAAGACCTCATAGGCATTCGTATTCTTACAAAAGATAAGGATAGCTGTTACAAAATACTTGATAAGATATGGGAACAAGGAGAAATACTTTTAGACGAATACGAAGACTACATTACCCATCCGAAACCAAATGGATATAAAGCAATGCAAGGCCCTATAATCTTTCCCAAGATAGGGAAGTTACCCATTGAAATCCAAATTCTTTCTCAAGATATGTATGAATACAACACATATGGTCCAGCTTCCCATATAGCATATAAAGAGAGTAAAGGTAGATATGCAAAAGCATCACATAAATACGATTGGATACAGGAAACCCACTACAGTATAGAAAACAATCGACAGAACTCTAGAGAAAAGTTCTCTATACCAATTAATGTTAATATTTTCCCCGATAAGATATACTCATTAACACCTAAAAGAAGATTAATTGCATTAGAAAATGGAGATACCGTAACCGATTTCGCCTACCTTGTACATACAGATATCGGAAATAGCATGATTGCTGCCAAAATAAATTCCAGAGCTACTAGTCTAGATCATATAATCAAAACCGGAGATGTCGTAGAAATAGTTACACAAAAAGGAAGAACACATCCAAAACCTGGATTACTTAAATGTGCACACTCTGAAAGTACAAAAGCAAAGATTACTCGTGCTATTAAATAACTTCCAAATATTGTAAAATAATTTACCTATGAAAAAACGAACAAAAGAAAACCTAAAAAAATTTCTAAATATATTTATCGCAGTCATACTGATTGCAGGAATGGCCATCCCAGTAATCCTTAGTCTAATCAATATATAATGCAAATATCCTCAAGAAGCAAGATTACCTCACTAAAGGGTGTTGGTACAAAAATGCAAGACAGCTTTAAAAAACTGGATATCTCCAATATAAAGGATTTAATTAGATTTATACCATTTAAATACCGTGATACAACAGATATCATGGATATTGAAAGTTTCAAGAAGGTAGAAGAAGGAACATTTCTAGCACAAATTGTTGATGTAAAGAACATATTTACAAGATATGGGAAAAACTTCACAAAAGTGAGAGTAGCAGATAACAGTAATCGAATTGATTTAATATATTTTAACCAAACATACCTATCAAAAGCATTCAAACCAGGAGATTGGTATATCTTTGATGGGAAAATTTCAGCCAAAGGTAAAACTAAAAATATTTACAACCCTACATATGAAAAATATGTGGGCGATAGTAGTATGCAGATTACATTAGGGAAGATTTTCGGAACATATCACGAAACAGAAGGTATTACTTCAAGACAAATTCGAAAACTTTTACTCTTGATAAAAAATGATATCCCAAGATTAATAAAAGAATATTTACCAAAAAAGCTTCTTGAAAAAGAAAAAATCATAGGAATAGGGGAAGCTCTCACACAAATCCATTTCCCAGATAGTAAAGAATCTCTACAGCTTGCAAGAGAAAGACTTAGTTTTGAAGAAATGTTAAGAATTGGTATAAAAATCGAAAGGCAGATAGAAGAACGCTCTCAAAAAACTTCTCTTCCCATTACGATAGACGAGAAGTTAGAAAAGCAATTTCTAAAATCTCTTCCATACATACTGACAAATGATCAACAAATATGTATTAAAAAGATATTTGAAGATATACAACAAAACAAACCAATGAACCGTTTACTTAATGGTGATGTAGGAAGTGGGAAAACGGTAGTAGCTGCAACTGTTATACTACAAACTATTAAATCTGGCTTTTCAGGTATTCTACTTGCACCAACTACAGTACTTGCAAAACAACATTTTGAAACTCTGACTCAACTTCTTAAACCTTTTAAAATTGATGTTGAATTATGTATTTCAGAAAAGAAAACAATCTCAGATGCTAATAATAAATTAATAATAGGTACACACGCTATACTTTTCCAAAAGGAATTACCAGATGATCTAAACTTAGTAATTGTTGATGAACAACATAGGTTCGGCGTAGAACAAAGAGAACATCTCCTCAACATTGGGGAAAACACCCCTCACTACCTCACAATGACTGCAACTCCAATCCCTCGGAGTCTTACAGAAGTTGTTTTTGGAAGCACCCAAGTCTCTACAATTAAAGAAATGCCCATTAACAGATTAGATATCAAGACCAAGTATGTACCTGTAAACAAACGTATTGCTTGCTTTAAATGGATTAATAAAAAAATCAGGGATAGTAAATTGACAGAACAAGCCTTTCTAATTTACCCATTAATTGAAGATAATGAAAGTAGTGTTAAGTCCGTAAAAACTCAATATAAGAATTTAACTAACTCATACTTTTCAGAACTTAAAGTAGCTTTACTTCATGGAAAGATAAAGGAGAAGAACAAAATACTTACAGACTTTAAAAAGAAAAAATATAATATTTTAATATCTACCTCTGTAATCGAAGTAGGTATAGATATTCCAGATGCTACAATTATGGTAATTGAAAATGCAGAAAGATTCGGCCTTGCACAATTACATCAACTTAGAGGTAGGGTAGGGAGAGGAAATCTTCAATCATACTGTTTTATCATTCCAAGTGAAAATATTGAGGACAGACAACAGGCTCTAAAGAGGTTAAAGTATTTTACAACACACAAATCAGGATTTGATGTAGCAGAGTATGATTTAGCACAAAGAGGACCAGGAGAGGTATATGGACTTATACAATCTGGAATACCACGATTTAAAATTGCAAGCCTGGGTGATATTGAATTACTTAAAAAAACAAGAAGGGTTGCAAGAAAACTAATTTTAGAAGATAATTATAATCTTAATAAGATTATAAAGAAGCTTTTTAAATAAATGAAAATTCATATAGTTTTAGACAACATTCGATCTGCATTTAATGTAGGAAGTATATTTAGAAGTTGTGATGGTGTAGGTAGTGTTGAAAAAATCTACCTTTGTGGAATGACTACAGACACAGATAACCCTAAATTACACAAAACAGCACTAGGAGCAATAGATATGATTGATTCCCAATATTATGATAAAACAGTAAAAGCATTAGAAGAACTTAAAGACCAAAATATCCCAATATATGCAGTAGAGTTAACAGATAATGCAAAACATTTCCAGAAATTTGATTATCCAAAAGAATTTGCCCTTATATTTGGACATGAGAAACAAGGAATAAGTAAGAAAATCTTAGATATTTGTGATAATGTTATATATATTCCAATGAGAGGTATGAAAAAGTCTCTTAATGTTGCTAACGCAGCAAGTATTATCCTCTACGAAGTAACTCGAAATATAGAGTAAGACTATGCTAATATATCTATATGCCAACAACTGCTAAGAGGAAAAGAAAAGTCTCGAAGAGAACTATAATAATAGCATCAATATTAACCGTATTGATTGGTGTACCATTAGCTATATATTTAATAACGAAAAATGCATCTACACCTTACGCTACTTGGTATAATTCCAGCTGGAACTACAGACGTTCTGTGACAATAACTAACACTCATGGTTCCACACTTTACGATGAAGATGTATTGATAACTGTAGATACTGCCACACTGATTACCGCAACTAAACTACAAGCAGACTGTGGAGATTTAAGATTTGTAGATGATAATGATGTAACAGTACATACATACTGGATAGAAGGAGGATGCAATACAGCAACCACACAGATATGGGTAAGAATACCAGAATTACCAAACGGAGAAAGTATCATATATATGTACTACGATAATAGTACAGT
>DOZG01000033.1:0-531 GCA_003518125.1 Patescibacteria group bacterium | reverse complement strand
TCATAGTGCAAGTGGATCTACAAACTCTGCTGGTGGTACAACAACTGTTCAAGGGGACGCAACTTGGGGAGGTCCAGTCTCTAAAAACGGTGCCCATACTCACTCTGTTACCGTTAACCTAACTTCAGATGTAAATCACATACCATCATATGTTAATATGCTTTACTGTGGTAAAAGCAAACTAGACATCCTTGCTAACCATATAACTCTCTTTGATGTTGCCTCATTTACTGGTTGGACTAGATATACTGCACTAGACGCTAAATTCCCACAAGGGGCTTCAGCCTCCATAGGGGATACTGGAGGTTCAGATACCCATACTCATACAGTCTCTTTCTCACTTGGTACTGCAGGAGGATCGGAATGGATGGGTACAACCTGTAGTAGTAACTGTCACTATCCCATTGTTGCAAATCATACTCATTCGGCAAGTGCAGCTACTACAACTGAGACTGGTAACAATATTCCTGCTTACCTTGATATGGTATTTATGAAAAAGGATAGTACTGGAACACTATCAACTGAAAGACC
>DOZG01000030.1 GCA_003518125.1 Patescibacteria group bacterium | reverse complement strand
TAATTAAAGAAACCTGATCTTCTGAAGTGAGCTCTTGCACAAGACAAGGCTTATATTATTGTATATACTTTTATTGTAAGAAAGTTATATTTTAAAATATGCATATGGATTATATTAACAATTATTACAAAAACCTAAGTGAAGAGGATGGTAGATTGTTTAGGGATAACAAGCATAAGACGGAATTTATCCTTACAGTAGATTACATTGATAAATATCTTAGGAAAGCTATGAAGATATTAGAGCTAGGAGTAGGTACGGGTGCTTACTCTTTGTATTATGCCAGACAGGGTTATAATATTCATGCTTTGGAGTATGTAAAGGAGAATCTAGATGTACTCAAATCTAATATAGAAGAGGGTATGAATATTACCCCAGTATTGGGTGATGCAAGGGACCTTTCAATGTATGAAGATAATACATTTGATATGACTCTTAGTTTAGGCCCACTATACCATTTAGAAGGAAAGGATAGAGAAAAGAGTATAGAGGAGAGTATACGAGTGACTAAACCGAATGGTTTAATATTTTTAGCATACATATCCAATAATTTAACTTTTGTTAAATGTGTAAAGAAGTTTGATGACTATGTAGTCAAGTATAGAGAGGAAATAAAGGAGGGATTTAGGATAGAGGATAGCCAAAAGATATTTACCTTCATGTATCCCAATGAGATGGAGGATTTAGGCAGGAAGTATGGAATAGAAAAACTACATCATCTAACAACAGATGGTATTAGTAGTTTAATAGCTGAGAGATTGAATAGTTTGCCAGAAGAGCAATTGAAGGTGTGGATAGAGTATCTAAGAGAAACAGCAGAAAGAGAGGATCAATTGGGGTATGGAGAGCATCTTCTATATGTTGCTAGGAAAAAATAGATTAATTGTATTCTTTACCACTTATACATCTGTAATACATCTAACGGATACTTCTTTCCTTCCTTGTATTCTCTTATCTCTCTTTGTATCTGTTTAGATTGTATCTGAAAATCATCCTCTAACACCTCATCTATATCAAACCATTTAGAGGTCTCTATTTGGGGATCTAATTCTACACCTCTTTTCCTTTTGAATGATTTAATATGATATATTACTCGGATAAATTCTTCGTCCTCTGGCCCTGTATCTCTTTGATATATTCCTAGTATTCCATCTGGTATTACTTCATATCCTGTCTCTTCTATTATTTCTCTTTTTAAACATTCCTCTATTTCTTCACTCCAAAGAACTTTACCTCCTGGGAGTTGCCATCCGGGGTATTTTGTTTTAAACGTTCTACACATCAGTATCTTGTTGTCCTTTACTAATATTCCTCCTGTATATATTAATGCCCTAGCAGTTAACCTTCCTCTAGGGATATCTTTTATTTGTAAATACTGTTGAGTAGTAATATATCTCATACGAGATTATATCACCTATTGAGTAAAGATAGGCTAAGTGACGAAAGGTCTGTATTGACAGAAATTGTTCTAAAAGTATATAATTCTGATGTTCTTTCTTACAATTTAAAAGTAAATCCTTTGACAGAGAAATAGTAGGTCAATATTAGAAGGTCATCTGAGAGAAGTCGGTAGGAGCAAGACTTCCGTAAAATATTGAACTGAATTACCCTCTTGAGGAGTAAGCCGAAAATGTAAGCTTTGCCGGGTTCGCACCGTAATAGCGAGAGAATGTGTCGTCTCAAACAGAGCATTCATAATGAGGATATATATAATTATTGAGATGGCACCCTTTTAAGGGTGTTTTTTATTTATATATATTGAAACAAGGTGGTAACGCGTTTTAACGCCCTTGTGAGTATCCATTAATTTGGGTATTTGCAAGGGCGTTTTTGTTAAGCATAACCTGGGGATGCAGTTAGGTACTGCAGCGGTCTGTAAAACCGCGGTCAATATGACATAGCGGGTTCGAATCCCGTCCCCAGGACCATTAAATTACTTAATTTACTTAAATTATGGAAAAAGAAAGAATGTTAGAAACAACTGAAAAAGAAGATAGTATTGAAGTAGTACAACAGAGGCTTCTAAGTTTATGGGTAGAAAATGATTTACTACCTAAGATGGCAAAAGAGTCTACAAACAAAGAGAATCTTCATGATATACTAATCTTTGCTAAAGAGAGCAAATCTAAGATTCCAATTATAACTGTGGGATGTCAACCAATGTCTGAAGTTGCAGGCATGGATGGAACTACTGTTAGTATAGTACCTAGATTGGATAGTAGAAAAAACAAAAGACCTGCTAGATGGGCAGATGGGATTACTTCATTTCAGCAAGCTATGGAATCATTTGGGATATCATCTCACATATTTCTTTCACTATCTGATATGGAGTTGCTGGCTCAGACAATAGATAATCCTCAGAACAAGGAGTTCATTAATACTCAAAGGATGGATGAGAACATGTCTCTATTAGTTAAAATGATTAATGAGAAAGGAGGGAGTGTATCATCATTTGTTCACTCCAAAGCTTTAGGAAAGATGATTGGGGCTGATGATGTAGAGGGGGTAGTAAAGAGTATGCTTCCTAATTGGAAGGGAGAAAAGCTTACACATACTACAAATGAAGATAGTACAGAACCTTTACCAACCGCTTTGTATGATGCAGATCCTAGATTGTTGCCTAATTTTTTACTTGAGGAAGATGAGAAGAGATTGCTCATATGGTTAGATATGATGTCAGATTTAGCAACAAAAGATCACCAACAACTCAGGGATAGTATTAACAGAAATCTCTCTAATACTCCACTAATATCTCCAGCTACAAATGGGGGGAAATGGGATGCAGCAGGAGAACCTGTAATTGAATTTAAAAACAAACAACAGTTTATGGCACAGCTACTGGGTATGGGGGATCTTAGTATAGAGAGTAAAAGAGAGTGGCTTGTTAGGTTGAATAATACAGTACATGATGAGGATTTAGTTCGGTTGTTAGGTGTCTTGGGTATAGAGGTCCAAATTGATAGCATGGAGAGTAGGGTAAATGCTGTTAGGTTGATAGAGGAGATTACTTTTGGGAGTTCGGATTTTACATTAAGGAGAGTAAAAGAAATTCAGTTTGAGGAACTCAGATTAAAGAATTTAGTTGCTAATCTAGGAGGTTTTAGTAGTAAGCAAGCTTTTATACTAATCACAGAGGGAAAGGTTAAAATAGATGGAGAGGTGGTGGAAGATATTAACTTTGTTCCTCAGAGGGGGAATACTGTCACTGTAGGGAAAAAGAAGGAGTCAATATTGGTTTAATATTTGTATAGAGTTCTTTTTAATGCTATCTTAGGACAATTAATTTTAAATATTTTTTTCATGGAGCAAAATACCGGCACTGTAATTCAGAATGAAGAGCCTGTTAAAAGGGTCTCAAAGAAGGAAATAATATTAATTTCACTTATCGTTATATTCCTTCTTACATCCTTAGTATTGGGTTATCTGTATTTAATGGAATTGAATGAAGAGGATAATCTCTCAGATGTAAACATAAACGTACCGGTTGAAGATGCTGAAACATCAGAGAACATCGAAGTGACAAGATTTGATGATGGAACAATTGCCACTAAAACAGCTTGGGAGTATTCTCCTACACCCACAGTAAAAGCAACTGCGTCGGAGGGGTGGGAACTTAAAACCAAAATTTATGAAAAGATTAGCAATTTTGCTACTGAAATTCCAGAGAGTGAGATGATTATTGGGGATGTTTCATTTCAGATATTTAAGGGAAATGAACTTGTAGCATTTTTGTCATATGTTACTGACACAGGTGGTGCAGGAGGGATTTTCTATAATTTTCCTGATTCAGATCCAGAGATCTATGAATCAATGTTAGAGAAGAGTGAAGAGGAAGATAGTTCTATTTCGGTTGTTGAAGTGGATGAAGGTGAGTATTCCTTGTTCAATCTCTTCGGCTTAGAGGTTAGAAGAGTAGGGAATGTTTACATGCCAAATGTCAATGAAAAAGATACATACTATTTCACTAACCCTTTGGATCCAATAATGTTCTACTTCGGGCAGGAAGGTCCACAATATGAGGTGTATTATAACGGAGAGAAGAATGATTCTGAAGTTAAATACATGCTAAGAGTATCAACCACAGAGGAAATGCCTTCGGAAGAAGATCTATTAATAGTAGATTCTATCTTAGAATCTTTTGAGATAGAGTAGTTAGTACATGACTAGCAAAACAGCAAGAAGGTAATTAAGGTCCCGATTATAGTACCTTAGATGTATTATGTGCTTATTCTTTTGTATACCCAGCGAGTATTTGCTATTTTAGCAATTCCCTTAGGTTATAATATGCTTCTATATTACTTTCATCACCAGATAATGTTATCGCTAGTAAATCGGGAGATGAGGATTTAGTAAATATTAGAGAGGTATCGTAAGGAAGTGTATTACATGGAATTTCATAACTTTCCCCATCTGTATTGAGTACATAAATAGTTCCTGAAGCCCAGAGGGTTTTGTATTCCTCAACTATTTGTCCAGATCCAGCAGGATATGAGACTATATATTTATCATAATAATCAGTTCCTGAATACTTTATTCTATAGTTTGCTCCATCATAATCTATTGTAATATCAGTTTTTAGTACGGAATCATCTATAAGATCAACAATGTAGTATTGAGCAGTTTCATAATCATAATCTGTGAGGAAGAATGTAACTTTCTTTTCTCTAATGTGTAAATGAGGAGATTGAACAAGTTTTTTATCAGGAGTAGAATAAATTTTATACTTACACACAGAATCATCATCTTTGTTTACTTCATTGTAATAGAGGATCCCATTTTCCTTAGATAGGTATGAGACCCAATCGTAAACACCAATATTCTTTTTCTCACACTCTGTTGTCGAGATTACTTCCAGTTCTTTCTCTTCTGTTAAACTAGGTTCTTCTTTCTTTTCTGAACCTATATTACTAACCGAATTATTTTCTATTTCATCAAAATAGAGGTACCCGAAAGCTAAAGAAGTAAAAAGTAAAATAACTAGGGAAAGAGCAATAGCAATTCTTTTAACTGAGATTTTTGAATTCTTTTGTATTGGGGTTTTCTCTTTAGACATAGAAAGATATTTACAGATTATATTAATAATAATTTATCATCAGAAGTGAAACTTGTAAACAAAAAGCATCTATTCTTAATTTTAAAGATAATACTAGATTATATAAATATCATTTATCATGGTTAGGTATTTCTTTCCATCTGTTCTTTTCGTATAGGCCATTTGTAGGATTATCATTAGGTATACAATTAGTTAGTATACCTGCTTTACTTTTTTCATCAAAGAGTAAAGAATATATTAAGGAGTATATACCTAGAGATATGTTAGAGGTGTTGGGGGAGTAGACAATATTTTTTCCCTTACTAATTAACGAAATAGTTTAACTATAGAGTGTGATAAAATATCCCATGTTAAATATAGATAGAATATATTTAGATATAGATGGTGTCTTCTTAGATGAAAACTATAAACAGATGCCTCATCTTAAGAAATTTCTAAAAGCAGTATTTGATGTTGCCGCAGAGGAAGTATATTGGTTAAGTGTACATTCTAAACATGGAGACAATGATATTGTATTAGAACATTTAGGAGATACACTAGATAGAGA
>DOZG01000092.1 GCA_003518125.1 Patescibacteria group bacterium | reverse complement strand
GAATCTTTCAGCATATAGAAATTACAATACTGTGCAACTTAGTGATAAAACAACCACTTTAGATCAGTTAGATCTAAATACTTTAGAAAGATATCCTAAAATATATAGGCAGGATAGGGTAGCTATAAGAAAAAGTTTAACAACACTTACAGATAATCAAAACACTCAAATTCTATCATTTCTTACATTAGATTTATCGGAGTGGAGTAAAGAAATATGGGAAGGAGAGTTAATAACCCCACAAGTTATAAGATATCCAGGAGGAAATAGCACATATGAACATGCTTTAGAAGTAAATGGGTGGGTATTACAATGGAACGGAGATGTAGTAGAAACTAAAACAGAATACTGTGATGATGATGAGATTATAGAATGTGAAGAATCGATATCTTTAACTAAAATATTGGGATTAGCACTAGCAGATTCAATAAATCCTTGTGCAATATCTGTACTACTACTAATGTTACTTGCTATAACAACCTATAATTCTAAGGATCGAAAACAGATACTGTTCTCTGGTTTAGCATTTATACTAGCAGTTGTATTAATGTATATGATATACGGTTTCCTTATCATTGAGGCATTCCAATTCCTACAATCAATTACCCTATTCAAAATCTTCTTGTATAAGGGATTAGGAGTTGTAGCATTTCTACTTGGAGTATTAGAAATAAAGGATTTTATCAAATATAAACCTGGTACTGTTGGTACAGAAATGCCAATGTTTTTAAGACCTAAAATGAAAAATATTGTAAGTAAAATCACTTCACCCTTGGGAGCGTTTAGTATGGGACTATTTGTAACAGTATTCTTACTTCCATGTACGATTGGTCCATATGTAATACTCGGAGGTATGTTATCTACATTAGATTTTCTTAAATCCATTCCGTATTTACTTACATATAATATAATTTTTGTATTACCAATGATTGCAGTAACCTTCTTAATATTCTTTGGAATGAAAAATATCAAGGACGTATCTGATTGGAGAAATACAAATGTACGAAAAATGCACCTAGTTTCAGGAATACTAATGATAATACTTAGTATTATCATGTTCTTCGGAATACTTTAGTTAATTGATAGTAACTCTACTTCAAATACTAAACCTGCTTCAGGAGGAATAGTTCCAGTACCATATTTACCATATCCCATTGAAGATGGAATCTCTATTCTTCTCTTCTCACCAATTGTCATTCCATTAACCCCTTCATCCCAACCCGTTATCACCTGACCAATACCAAGTACAAATGTAAAGGGTTCTTCTCTATCATATGAGCTATCAAATTTGGTACCATCTTTTAAAGTACCTAAGTAATTAACCGTAATTTCGTCCCCAGATTGACATTTTCCCCCTTCTCCTTCTATAATGATTTCTGTCTTTAATCCAACGAAATCGATATTAATCATAGTTTCTTCTCCTTTGATATCTACTGAATTTAAATTTTGCTCTTGAGAATCTTTAGAAAATATCAGAAGTGTGATACTGACTGCAATAGCAAAAACTGGTATTACAAAAAGGAGAAGCTTATTCTTTTTAGGTAGATGCATTTTTTATAAAAACTATAATTTAAATATAATAGATCTAAATTGACTTTCTTTTAAGGCTTGATATAATCGAATATAATATATTAATTAACTCCAATTACGTACAATCATTATGCCACTAAATGAGGAACTAATTCAAGAAACTCTAAATCTTGCGAGACATCTCTCTTCAACGTGTGATGACTGTGAACTCACAATGATTCAATTAAGAACAGTTCTATTTGTTGCCAAGCATGGAGTAGTTAAATCTGTAGATATTGCAAAGGAATTCTTAATTACATCAGCTACTGTAACTCCTCAAATAGATAATCTTACCCAAAATGGGTGGTTAAAAAGAACATTCAATAAGAATGATAGAAGAGTCATAGATATTTCACTTACGAAAAGAGCTAAACAAGATCTTCCACTACAAGTTAAAAAAGTTGTAGAAGCAAATAAATGGATTTTTGATATTCTCTCTAAGAAGGAGAAGAAACTTTTTCTAAGCACTCTAAAAAAAGTACACAAAAACGCTCATACACTACCTCATGATACAATTAAAGGTTAACTTCATATACTTTTGTTATGCAAAATAAATTTCTTTACTTTGATACCGAAACAACTGATATTCAATCTAAAGACTTAATGCAATTAGCATTTCTAACTGATGATCCTAAGATACAGATGAATATTTTCATTAAACCTAAACAAAAGATATCTTTTGGAGCCATGTCTATCCATCATATTACTCCAGAGATGATAAAGGATAAGAGATATTTTGAAAACACTCCACTTCCTACTGAAAATATAGATCCAGAATTTAAAGGTGATAATCTTGTTGACTACCTTAAATTTCTAGCTAAGAAATATATATGGATTGCACATAACATAGCATTTGATGCTGAAGTTTTAGAAAAGAAAGGAATCCAAATCTCTAATGGTATTTGTACACTTAAAGTAGCAAGGAATGCATTAACAGAGGGTAATAGAGATCTGGAGAGTTACCGGCTTCAATTCCTTCGATACTATCTTGGTCTCTACAAAACAGAGAATAAGGATCATATAAAGGCACACGATGCCCTTAGTGATGTATACTTTCTAAAAGACCTATTCAATTACCTCTTGAATAATACTAAACTCTCTCCAGAACAAATGATGGTAATTTCAAAACAACCACAAATAATTAGGGAGATAAGATTTGGTAAATATGCAGGAAGATCTCTAGAAGAGATAGCTCAACTTGATAGAGAATACCTTATTTGGCTTGCAGAGAATATGACAGATAATGAAGACCTTAAATGGAATGCTAAAAGAGTACTGGATATGGATACACCTTCTAATGCTTCTGGGAATTTAACTTGGATTTAATAGCAGAATTAAGCTTATTCATTGAATCCTCCAGATATGTGGATACTAGTACAACATCTTTTCCTAAAATTTTTTCAAGCCCTTCTTTTCTTACTTTAGCCTCTTCTGGTGTAAATATATCTGCTTTTGTAAGTACAATTAACTCATCCATACTATGAAGAGAAGTTGAAATCTTCTCAAACTCTTTCCTCATACTCATATACCTTTCTTCTAGGTCCTCATTCTCAATACTAATACAGTGAATTAATAATCTAGAGTATGTAGTATGTTTTAAAAATTGTGTCCCAACCCCCCTTCCTTTAGATGTTCCCTCTATCAAACCAGGTAAATCCATTAATTTAATATACCCATCCATTACACCCAGTTGTGGCTCAAGTGTTGTGAACTCATAGGAAGCAACCTTGTAGTTTGCTCTAGTTAAGGCGTTAATAATGCTTGATTTCCCAGCATTAGGATACCCCAAAAAGATAGCATCTGTCTTTAGGTTTAACTCCAGCCTAATACATAGTTCTTCTCCTCTGGTAGCCCTCTTTTTAGAAAGTTTCCCATCCCATCCCTCCCCCCTTAATGTGAAATTACCCAAACCACCTTTACCCCCACTCAATATTTGAAACTCCTGCTTGTCATTCTCAATGCATATAATCTCTTTACCTTCCATATCAAATACTTTAGTGACTAACGGTACTTGAAGTCTTAAAGTCTCTCCATTCTTACCATGTTTACAGTAGGTATTTCCTCTCTCACCTGTCTCTGCCTTGTATATATGATTAGAATCATACTTTGAAAGATCATAGACATTAACATCTCCTACGATAACTACATCAGCACCATCACCTCCATCACCACCATATGCCTTTCCCCGATTGTCAAATGAGATTAATCCTTCACCACCATCTCCAGATTTAATTTTAAGCTTTTTCTGATCGATTAACATAGGATATTCTAACATATTAACCTATTTTTGACTTTAAATATCTGAAGTGATACTCTGAATATACATAAGCTAATGACGGTAAGATATGAGTAATGGGAGGGTAATTATCAAATTTGGAGGAGAGTCAGGACAAGGTATAAATACATTAGGAAAGATACTAAGTAAATCAGTAAAAGAAAGTGGTTTCTTCAATTTTGCATACAGAGAATACCCATCCTTGATACGAGGTGGGGTTGCATCATATCAAATTGATATTGCAAAAGAAGAAATAGGTTCATCCTCCAGATACTGTGATATTTTACTAATCCTGCATAAAGTCGCTGTACATGAATACTTACCATCTGTATCACAAAATGGAATAGTGATACATGATAAAGATGAATTAATTCTTACACAAGAAGAGAAAGAATATATTACAAAGAACAATATAACACTCGTATCTCTAGATACAATTAAAATGGCATTAGAAGTTAAAGGTATAGAGATAATGGCAAACATGGTTCTACTCGGTTTCATTTGGAAATTACTTAATCTTGATACCAAACCTTTAGAAGAAATTGTAAGAAAGACATTTGAGCACAAGGATGTAGATATGGAAGCTGAGATAAGATGTATCATGGCAGGATATAACTCTAAACAGATTAAGGAAGAAATAGTAAAACCCCTTACATTTAAACCTCAGAAACAATGGAAGGATTCTCTTAGTATAACAGGGAATGAGGCAATAGCTCTTGGTGCAATATCCGCAGGTTGTAGAGCTTTCTACGCATACCCCATGACTCCTGCAACTTCAATACTCAAATTTCTAGGGGATACATACAAAGAAACAGGAATACTCGTTAAGCAGGCTGAAAATGAGATAACTGCTGCACAATTAGTAATGGGGAGTATGAATATAGGAACTAGAGCAATGACAGCAACCTCAGGTGGAGGTTTTGACCTAATGGCTGAAACAGTATCATGTGCAGGGATATCAGAAACCCCAATGGTAATTGTAATGGCTCAAAGAACCGGAGCAGGTACTGGAGTTCCTACATGGACAGGAGCAGGAGATATATCACTTGCAGTACATGGTGGACATGGAGAGTTTAGCCGTTGCGTCATATCCATAAGTAATCCTCAAGATGCATATATTTTAATCCAAAAGGCTTTTAATATTTCCGAGATATATCAAATGCCTGTAATACTTCTAACTGAAAAACAAATTGCAGAATCAATATTTAATACTAAAAATTTACCAAAGGCCATTAAGATCGAAAGAGGAATTAGTAAAGGTAAGAATAGATATGAAATAACAGATAACGGGATATCACCAAGATGGATACCATCAAAAGACAATCCAACATATCTACAAAATAGTGATGAGCACAAACCATCTGGAGAAAGTACAGAGAACTCTAAAGAGATAATCGAGATGTCTGATAAACGTTTAAGAAAGTTAGAAACTTTAAAACAGGAACTACCAGAACCAGAATACTTTGGGAGTAAGAATCCTGATACCGTATTTATTGGATATGGAAGTGTTGGAAATACCATCAGAGATATATTAAAAGAGAACCCTAATATTGGATATCTACATTATCAATATATCTACCCTCTCAAATATGAAAAGATAATTGAAATACATGAAGAGGGTGCTAG
>DOZG01000019.1:11863-12670 GCA_003518125.1 Patescibacteria group bacterium | reverse complement strand
AAATTAAAGAAGCTCCTTATACACGAAATTGGTACTCATGTTTTGAGATCTCATAATGGGTTTAAAACAGGTTTTTCGGCTCTTGGTAATGCTAATTTACCTTCATATTTAGATATTGAAGAGGGTTTGGCTTCTTGGAATGAAGAGTCTATGGGGTATCTTACGGATAATTGGTTAAAGAAAAAAGCAGGTTTAGTCTGGGCAATATTTTTAGGAGAGGGTATGACTTTCAGACAGTTATATAATGCTTTATCTGGTAATTTCCTTAAATATTCTGCTTGGGATATTGTTTATAGGGTGAAGAGAGGACTAGGGGATACTAGTTATTCAGGTATATATGCAAAGGATATTGTATATTTTAGAGGTTTTAGAAGGGTTAAAGCTATTTTAGAAAAAGATCCAACAATGTATGGAAAACTTTATGCAGGGAAGATAGATTTTAAACAAACTAAGTGGGTTGATGATGGTTTACTCAAAAAGCCAGAGATTATTCCAACAAAAGAGTTATGGAATGAGATATTTAAGAAAGCTAATATTTGATTTATTATATTTTTCTATGAAGAAGATAATAAAAAGCTTAGGTCATGGAACGGGATCTTAGCTTTTAAATGCAGTAATTATAGCCTCTGCAATGTTCACAGGGGGACCATCTGTGATTTTTGTTTCATAAGCCTTGAATCCTGGGTGTAGACTTATCTCTTGTAGATACGGTTTGTTATTTTTAAACATGAAATCTACTGCTATAAAATCTGCATCAAACACTTTTGCTACTTTTTCAGCTAATATTTTTATCTCATCATTAGGTTT
>DOZG01000019.1:10275-11814 GCA_003518125.1 Patescibacteria group bacterium | reverse complement strand
TCCATCCACCAATTACTGTACCTAATTTTACAAATATCCTTATATCTTTGGGAGTAGTGGAGAATTCTTGAATAAAAAATTCCTTTAGGTTCTGTTTTCGTAGGTGTTTCTGTTTTAGATCATTAATATTATTTAGTTTATATACATTTTTTTTAACAACTCTTTTCCCTAATTTTTTATCGATCCTATTTACACCGACATACTCTTTGATAATTAAGGGGTATTTGTTAAGTATTTCTCTAGGCTTATTGTAATTACCACTACTAGAGTAGTAAGTATCAAAATATGGAATATTATGTGTGGCACAGATTTGTGCAGTGTATATTTTATTGTAGTATGGAAGTTTTTTGATAGCAGCACCATTCTGAACTAATACTTTACTATTGGGATGAGTTAAATTGTATTGATCAGTCCAGTCTACTATCAATCGTTTCATTTCATACTCTCTCGGAGTATGTAAATTATGACCTCTAAATATGATATGAGAGTATTTTTGGATATCTTCACTGTTGAATTTGATATGTGTTTCACCATCATGTAGAAAAAATTCTATTTGGTTATTGTATACAAAATCGTAGGGGATACTTTTTTTATTCAATTCTTCCATAATTCTACTTACTGCAGTGGAGTATTTACCTACACCTTTAACTTTAACACTAGATTTCTTATCTATTATTAGGTATTTCATTAGATTGTTTTAATTAGTTTTATACATCCTTTTCTTCTGTATTTCTTTAATATTTTCATTTCATTCTTGTTTGTTTTTATTTCTTTAGTTACAAAGAGTGTATCTATTTTATTAAATCCTAGACCGTGTTTTTTAATTTCGTCCAGATCTCTATACTGTAGAATTATTGAGTCTAGTGTAGCATTTACTTTTAACGCCTCTACGGCTTTCCAGGTTTTAATGTTGCTATTAAACTCACAGTTATTGATCAATATCTTGTTATCTTTGTACACTCCGACATTTTCATTTTCCGAGAGGTATTTCTTTTTTCTAAGTAAAGTTGGGATATCATTTGTACTTTGGCCAATTACAACATATCTTTTAGTGTGATTATTCTTGAGTAATTCTGTAACGTAGTAAGAGAGTGCCTCAGTTTGTTCTTTGCCAATTGTAGGGAAGAAATTAAGGTATGATTCTGGCATTGAGTTAACTTCTAATATTGCACCGTTTTCCTTTGTTAATGGTTTTGATATATTTTTACACATGATATCTACTCCTAATGCAAATATATGCATAGTTGAGGCTATTGATTCTACTATTATTTTAATTTCAGGGGATACTTTATCTGTAAAATCTTCTGTTATTCCACCTTTACTCATACTTGCTATCCCTCTTATATATATTTTTTTATCTTTGGATGGCACAGAATCCAGTGTAAGACCTTGTTTTTTTAAGAATGATGTGAGTGGTTTATCAAAGATTATTGGTTTAAGAATATGTGATGGGTTGCTTATATCTCGTCTAGGGTCTTGGTTGGTTTCTTCTATTAATTCTCTTATATTTTGTTTTTCATCTCCAATTACAAATGCGGG
>DOZG01000019.1:2796-10234 GCA_003518125.1 Patescibacteria group bacterium | reverse complement strand
TGCTCTTGAATCATAATTTTCTTTTGCCAACTACTTCTATTTTTCAATTCTGTTTTTTCTAGTGCATAGTCAAAAGCTTTGTATGCTTCTTCTTTGTTATCTATATCTACTGTAACACCACTTCCACCAGTTAAACCAGTTGGTTTGATTACTAAAGGTTTTTTATATTGGTCCCAGATCTTATCAATATCTTTTTTTGTGCTTAAGATATCCCATTTAGGAATGGGGAGTCCCATTCTTTCGATAAGTTTGTTTGTGGCCCATTTGTCTCTCTGAACTTTCATTCCGAAAATAGAGTCCTTTGTTGAAGATATAGAGCATGTAATTTCTGATCCTTTTCCACATCCTACTGTATAGTATCTGTTCCAGACATACCCATATCCCTTTATAACTCCTGGAATTATGCCTTCATCTGAAACGGTCAATGTGGTCTCGTAGCCTAATTCATGTGCTTTGTATAGAAGTGGGATAGTGGACATTGATTTAATTTTCTGTTTAATGATTGTATCAAGAACATATTCTTTCGCCTGTTTGTAAGTAATTTCTTCTTTTGATAGTTTTCTAAATGTGTTTGCTGATTCTCTCCAGAGTGTTGGTAATTTAGAGCTTATAGTTAGTGTGTTGTTCTCTAGTTTATAATTTTCGATAAAAATTGGATGGAAACCTTGTATTAAGTCAAGTAGTTTGAATAAATTATCACTTTTTTCAATACCAAATATCTTAAGTTGTGACGTAGTGGACTCAAGATTTATTCCTTGGATGGTTTGAAAGTTTTGCATCTGTTGTAATTTATGAATTTAAGTATTTATCTCTGATGTATTCCATGATGGGTATTGCTACTTTTACAGAATCGCCTTTGTTAACTTTATAATGTAGTCTAAGACCAGGGTTATAGTTAATTTCATTGATACCACACTTAACCTTTTTAGTAATATCTGGTGTAATTATATCTACTCCCCCAAACTCTGTGCCTATTGCATGTATAGCATCTACTGCTAATTTTTTGTAGTAAGGATGAACTTTGCTATTACATTCTTGTGTAGTTCCCCCTGTAGAGAGGTTACAACTATATCTTAGAATTATTTCTTTTTGATCTTGTGGTATAGAATTTAGTGTCATATTAAGTTCACGAAGTCGTACATTTACCTCATTATCTATTTTAATGGGTTTTAATATTCGGACTTTTCTATCTTCATTAGTAATATCAATTAGTTGTTGAATTGTACTCTTTCCGTCTCCGATAATGTGGGCAGCTTTTCTTTTTACTGTAGCAATCACCTTATTGCCCAGTACCAATAGTCTATAATTTTCTCCGTCTAGAAATTCTTCACCCAAAACCTCAACATCGTTTTTTGACTTATTCTTTGCCTTGGCTATTGTATATGCTTCTAATACCTCTTTTTCATTATTTGGGAGTAAAGTAATTCCTATACCTCCTAATTGTTGGGCAGGTTTGATGACAATTCTTTTATATTCATAAAAAAACTTTATTGCATCAATGGGGCTGTTAAGTCTTATCTGTTTTGGAACAGGTATTCCTGCTTCTTCTAGTACCATATTAGTTAGGTTTTTCTTTTTAGCAATTGTTGTAGATGTTGTATTTGTAAGTGGCGTTGCAGCATTAATGATATGCCATACCTTATCTTTGTATCTAAATTCTGCTAATAGTGCAGGAATTAAAATTTTGTAATGTATTTTTAGTGTATCTGCGGCTTCAATGTAATATGCCAGATGTACATTACCAGCCTCTTTGAGATAGTTTTTGTATGTTTTCATAGAAATATATTACTTAAATGTTGCTGATGTATCAATGAGATATCCTGTTAATTCGGCTCGACCAATTATTAGTGGGTAGGGAATATCGTCGGTAATTACTGCCTCTAGCTCTTTTTTATCTTCAGATATTTTTATTTCGATATTTATAACAGGTCTTATCACAATTTGTCCATCTTCTACAATTTTAGCAAGCCTTATTATATCTAGGGAAGTAACTATTTTTTGTCCATGGATGTCTATATATTCTTGTGCATCTTTAAAGGTTTGAAAGTGTTGTGGAATTTCTAGCTGCTTAAAGTATTTGTTAGTATCTGTGTGTCCTATTCTGTTAGAGAGTCTTGTGGAGATACGAGTTGTTAAAACTCCAGTATCTATAAAGGCTTTTGTTGATTCTTTGTCAATTTTAATTTTAGTTTTCTTTTTTCTGTTTGAAATTTTTGGTTTATGATATACGTATACTTTTTCAACAATATTGATTACTTTACGACCGCTTATAGATTCTATACTTTCTTCAATTTCTCCTCCAAAAAGATTCTTTCCTATCCGAATACCATGTTTTATACTTTTAACCTCTAACCCTTTAACTTTTTCAAGTCTCCATCTAAGTCCTGCTTGATTGGCGACCTGTATTCCTAGTCCTGGTCTTGCGTTTACTTCGAATACAATAGGGCCTTTGTCTTGATCGATTGTAATGTCTACTCCAATATATCCCAGTTTGGTAGCTCTCTGACATTTAAGGGCAATTGTTAGAAGGTTATCCCAATTTGGAATCTGAATACCACTAAGTACTTTGTTTTCTTTTAGATCAATGGTTTTATCAATCATTTCGTATGTGTCACTCATTAATCCCTTAGTTTTCATATGCATTGAGAAGGTTGTTATTCCTGTACTTATATCTATACCTGTACATATTGCTCCAGCGTGTAGGTTACCTGTACCATTAGATCGTTTTGTTGGTAATCTAGTCATTGCCATTATTGGTACTCCATTGAAGCATATGATTCTAATATCTGGTACTCCTTTGTAGGAATATTGCTTGAGTGGGGGAGCTATTTTGACACGTTCTTCGATAATGGCGATATCTTTTTTTGATCCCATTGAGAACCTACCCTCTAGTATATTTTCTATATGCAGTATAATATCTCTTTGAGTCATTGTCTTTCCATTTGGCCTTATCCATGCATTTTGTCCCTTCTTTTTACCGTAGAATACGATAATACCATTACCTCCTGTTCCTTTATTTGGTTTTATTACAAAGCTTTTGGGTAATGAATCCCAGTCAAGGTATTCTAACTGTTTTTTATTTCGGATCAGCTTATATACATCGGATGTATTTACCTCTTCTTTTCTTAAGATTCGTTTAGTAAGTATTTTATTATCAGCTATCATTTTAGCGGATAGAGAGTTGTATGGTCTTATGTATTCTTGGTTTCTTCTATTTAATCCAAGAATATCTTTTATACTATTCCTATGCATTTTCTTTTTCCTTTAGTATAGATTTGAATCTAAGTATGTCTTTTATTCTTAAACCTTTAAATTGACCGATGAATAGGTTTATTAGTATTAATATTGGAATGATCCAGAGATTGTTAATTAGGTATGTGGAGAGTAAATCTCTAGTGATTACATACCAGCCTAGTATGGATATCACAAGAGTTGAGAAGAGTGTTAGAAGAGAAGTTTTAAGAGATTTTCTTATATACTGTTTTGTAAAAAAGTCACCCAATGCAGCTATCGAGATTATAGCGAGGGAAGGGATATTAGTCATGTTTTCTAGAGTTAGACCGTATCGATTAATTAGTATGAGGAAGATTATTAATGATATGGTTAGAATACAGTAATTAATTGCAACCCTTGTTATGTAATGCATTCTAATTTTTCTGAGTACTCTATGGGAGAGTAGGGAGGTAATTATTACTACTGTGGTTATAACTAATCCGTATCGCAATCCAGTATACGAATAGGCGATAGATAGTATTATTGGTGCATATATACCGTATGTCTTACTCCCCAATATATATCTTCCAATACTTACAAGGGTTACTAATACTGGTATTGCTATTAGTAATTCTAAGGTTTGGTTAGATATCCCATTACTTAATATCCAAGTTGTAAATGAAGAGTATTGCATATATTAGTATATATGATAATTTAGTATTTTTGTGAGCAGATTAATAGATTATACGTGTATTATTGAAAAATTTCTACAATAAAAAAAGCCACTCTTAATGAGTGGCTTTTATATTCATAATTAGAAGGTTACTCTAATTCTACTGTAGCACCAACTTCTTCAAGCTTTACTTTTATAGCTTCAGCATCTTTCTTCTGTACTTCCTCTTTAATGGTTTGAGGAGCACCATCTACAATATCTTTAGCTTCTTTAAGCCCTAATTCTGTAATCTCTCTTACTACTTTGATTACACCAATTTTGTTAGAACCACCATCCTTAAGAAGAATGTTGAATGTAGACTTTTCTTCTACTTCTTCAGTTGCTACTGGAGCTGTTACTACTGCTGTTGGAGCTGCTGCACTTACACCAAACTTCTCTTCCATAACCTTAACTAGGTCTGCTAGTTCTAGAATAGTCATTTTTTCAACCATATCTAAAACTTTCTGTGCATCCTTTGTTATTTCTGGAAGTTTCTTTGTCTTTTCTGCCATTTTATTAAATATATATAAATTAAGTAATATCCATATTAGGAATCTTTTTGGGAGATGCCCTTTAAGGCAACAGTTAGACTTCTTACATTACCAATAATTGCATTCATAAAACCAGTTAGAGGTGCACTCATGGTGCCAACTAACATACTTAGTAATTCATCTTTTGAAGGGATCTCTGAGAGTTGTATTATCTGTTCTTCACTTAAGAATTTCCCCTTATATACACCACTTCGAGCATTGAGTAATTCGGTTTCTTTCTGAATCTCTCTCACTAATTTTGCTGGTGCTGTTGGATCTTGTTCAAAATATATAACTGCTGTAGAACCAATGAAGTCTTGGATTTCTACTGGTTGATTAGTATCTTGTAGAGCTATTTTAAAGATTGTATTTTTAACTACAGTATAGTTGGAATCTGTCTGTTTAAGTTCTTTTTTAAGTTCTGTAATAGTGGCTGTATCAATGCTGTCTGAGTTTACTAAGAAATATCCTTCATTGTTTTTTAGGATTTCTTTGTATTCTTTTAGTAATTCAACTTTTTTCTCATGACTAATTGCCATATCTTTGTGTATTTAATTAATTTGAATGTTTATATTTGCCTCGTAGGGATTTATTTTTGTACCGTACTTCTTAGGCGATTAACTAGGGTGATTATATATGTTTAGGTGTATGTAGTCAAGAAAAAAGGACTCGAAAGAGTCCTTCATCATCTATATTCAAAGGATATTACTCTCTACTGTAATTAATCTTTACACTTGCACCCATCGTAGGAGCAATATGAAGAGAATCTATGAGTTGTGAGTAACCTTTATTCAGAACTCCTTCTACTGTAGTAATACAAGCATGTATGTTCTCTATGAGATCTTCTGTAGACATATCTAACTTTCCTGCGTTCATATGAATTACACCACCCTCATCACAAGTGAATGTTTGTTTACCCCCTTTATACTCCTTTACTGCACTAGCAATATCTTCGGTTACTGTCCCATTTTTAGGATTAGGCATTAGACCCTTAGGTCCTAGTTCTTTACCAAGTACTGCAATTGAAGGCATAACTGACGGAGTTGCGATTGCGATATCGAAATTAATTTTTCCAGCATTAATATCTTTCGTAAGTTTGTCTATTCCAACAATGTCTGCACCAGCTTTTTTAGCTATAGACTCCATATCAGGAGGACAGAATACTGCAATCTTAACCTTACTCTTGCCAGTTGAGTGGGGGAGTGAGTAGGCACCTTTAATGGATTTTGGGTCTCTATCTTTGGGTATATTAATATCGATATGAACTTCTAGAGTACCAGGAAAACTTGAGTATGAGAGCTTTTTTACTTGTTCTATACCCTCATTTAGGTTATATGACTGGGTAGAGTCGTAGTTTTTTATACTTTTAATATATTTTTTTCCTCTTTTCATGTTTATTGTTTAGTACAAATTAAAGTTCAACTGTTACACCCATCTGTTTTGCAGTACCCGCTATGATCTTAGTGGCCACCTCTGGATTCGTAGTATTCAAATCGGGCATCTTAATTTCGACAATCTTCATAACTTGCTTTTTAGTTAGATTTCCAACCTTTGTAAGGTTGGGGGTTGAAGATCCTTTTTTAATTTTTAATTCTCTTCTGATTAATTCAGAGGTAGGTGGAGTTTTAAGAATAAAATCAAAAGATCTGTCATCATATATGGTTAAGATTACAGGGGTTAAAATTCTATCATTTTCTTTTGTCTTTTCATTGAATTGAGTACAGAAGTCTTGTCCATTGATACCGTAAGGAGCAAGGGTAGGGCCTATGGGGGGAGCCATTGTAGCACCACCAGCAGGAATTGTAATCTTTAGTTGTGCTTTTATTGGTTTTGCCATTGTAAGTATGTGTTAAATATTAAAGTTTTTCAACTTGTGAAAAATCAAGTTCTACAGGAGCTTCTCTTCCTAAAAAAGAAATAAGGACTTTTATCTTACCTTTAGAAGCATCAAGTTCTTGTACACTACCTATAAAGTCTGCGAATGCTCCTTCGGTAATCTTTACGGCTTCTCCGACAGTGAAAGATGTCTTGAAAGAAGGCTGTTCGACTTCCATATATTGCATGATTGCTTGAACTTCACTTTCTGGTAATGGTCTTGGTTTCTTATCTGTTCTTACGAATCCTCTAACACCTTCTATACTGTTTAATATCTCCCATGTGAGTTCATTTAACTCAGTTTTAACTAGAATATATCCTGGAAATATCTTATCTTCAACTATACCCTGTTTTCCTTTTTTAACAACAATTTTCTTCTGTACTGGAACTAAGATCTCCTCAATTTCCTTTCCTAGTCCTGAAGCCTCAATCTTTTGTTGTAATTCTTTTTGAATAGCGTTTTCGTATCCTGTTCTAATGTTGAGTACATACCATTTGGCTTTAGGATTGGTAGATTTCTTTTTTGTTACTGTTTTTACTTTTTTCTTTGCCATTTTTAAGATATATTTACGTTAAGATACCAGTCTCGGATTTTGAAAAGAATTAGATCTAAGCCTGTAATTGCAAGGGCTATTATACCACACAGTATGACGATATATATCGTTAACTTGATTAATTCAATACCTGTCGGCCATTTAGTTTTTTTTAATTCGCTAATTATTCCTTTTATCATATTTTTATATTCTGGCAGGCCCACTCTGATTTGAACAGAGAACTATGGTTTTGGAGACCACTGTTTTACCAGTTGAAACTATGGGCCCTTAACGGTTTCAACCTAATTTAAAAAGAGCTACTACTTTACCTTTGTCTCCTTGTGTAAAGTGTGTTTCTGACATTTAGAACAGTATTTATTCTTTTCAATTTTTTCTTTAATATTTCTAGTCTTGTATGTAGTGTAATTTCTACTACCGCACTTACTACATTGTAAAACTATGATATTTCTTTTTACCTTTGCCATTCTATTAGGAAGTCAATTTAAGATGTTGGGAAATATACTGTGGTAATTATATATGGAAATAGGGGATTGGTCAAATATTTGATTGTTTTT
>DOZG01000019.1:0-2776 GCA_003518125.1 Patescibacteria group bacterium | reverse complement strand
CCATCTTCTTGTGCAGTATTTAAACGATTTCCAAGGAGTTTACACCAATTTAAGAAATAGTCTCGATCTAATTTATAGTAATTAGTTGAAGCTTGAAGGTTATCAGGGTCATTACTGTATTTAATAAACTTACCTTTAAATTGTACTTTAAACATTCTGTAACCATTATCATCTTTTGCTGAGATAAAAACATCAGGGCCAGAGTATGGTTTACCATCTGGAGATTTTTCATAGGATGAATAGAAGGCGTTATTTGGATTTTCTTCCATTTCTTTCACTGGAAAATAAGGGGTAATACCGTGGTGTAAGTTTTCTAATGCTTTTATTTGATCTGATTCGAATTCAAGTGGTTTTAGTGAAAAGAAAGATTTACTACGTTTTAAACTCTCCTTATTTGACACATCTTTTAAACTTAAAGTTTAAATATTGGAGCTGGATCTGAGAGTCGAACTCAGGACCTCATTCTTACCATGAATGCGCTCTAACCATCTGAGCTAATCCAGCTAGTGGTGCAGAGGACTGGATTTGAACCAGTGTATCCCGAAGGAGTCGGTTTTACAGACCGATGCGATTGACCACTCCGCCACCTCTGCACTATGGAGCCGAAGGAGAGATTCGAACTCTCGACCTATTGTTTACAAAACAATTGCTCTGACCAACTGAGCTACTTCGGCGTAGTTACATGTCTATTATATCAATGAATTGAAAGTCAAGAAAGGGGTATATGAAAAATGTCCTAATAGGAGAGGAATCATAGAGCTCATCCAGATATAAGTGGGTTCCCTCAACTTAATCCCAAGAGATTAAGCGATTTTGTGGATCCCTAAGCTCTGATTACGGAGCTATGAAACCTCTTACTCCTACCAGGACAGTACATTTTATCTTAAATCGAAGAAAAGGACAATGTATAACTCTATGTTATAGGAAACCAAGAATTCTTAAAAAGAAGTTTAAAACTGTGTTAATAAAAGAAGAAATAAGTCTAGAGAGTGGTGAGAAAGGTATTAGTATTAACAGTATTAAGACCCATGAATATTTTTCTAGCATTTCCCAATAGTATGAAAGTCTTTGTGGTAATAGACCATTAACTATCTTGTGCCCATCTAATGGTGGTATTGGAATTATATTAAAAATTGCTAGAGAGAGATTGATAGTCGCAAAAGTGAATAGAAAAACTCTTATAAGGTACCAATCCCCTATGATTTTATATAGTATCGCAGTTATTATTGCTACCAGGAAATTTGATACAGGTCCTGCCAGTGCTGTAAGAGCCTTATCTCGTCTTCTATGTTCGAAATTCCACTCGTTAATGGGTACTGGCTTACTCCAACCAAACCGAAAGACAACCATCATGATAGCACCAATTGGATCTATATGTGCCAAGGGGTTAAGAGTTAATCTTCCATGTGCTTTAGCAGTAGGATCTCCTAATTTGTACGCACTCCATGCATGGAAATACTCATGAATTGTTGAAGCGATAAGTATAGATGGTACCGCAAAGATGATCCATATTAAAAAATCTTGTGAGAACATAAAATAAACCTTGCTTAAATTGATACTTTTTGATAATATCATCTTGCGCTTAAGCATTCAATTGATAAATATATTATAGTATGTCAAAAACTTGTTACATTTGTGAAAAATCTACAATTGCAGGGAAAAGAATCCAGCATAAACACTCTGAAGGATGGAGGTATAAAGCACCAAAGAGTAATAGGGTATTTAAACCAAATCTAAGAAAGATACTCCTTGAAGTTGATGGACAAATGATAAAAGTTCCTGTTTGTATGAAATGCTACAAAAGGCTTAGAAAAGAAACCTCTCAAAAATAGTATATTATCTGTGCACAATTTATCTTGTAGGGGGTATAATTTCCCCTCGAATTGTTCTGTGCTACATGTTATCATACGGATAGTAATAATTTCTACGGTTTAAGAATGAAACCATTCAACTCAATATGGAATCTGTTTACCTACGATTTAGGTATAGATTTGGGGACTGCAAATACAATTGTATATTTACGAGGACATGGTATTGTAATATCTGAACCTTCTGTAGTTGCGATTAATAAACGAACAAAAAAGATACTGGCTGTTGGAAATGAAGCTCGAAAAATGATTGGTAGAACTCCTGCTAATATTGTTGCTATAAGACCATTGCGGAATGGTGTGATTACTGATTTTGATACTACACAGGCGATGATTCATCACTTTATATATAAAACCCACAAAGTTTTTTCAAGAAAATGGAAGATTCCAAGACCCAGAGTCATTATTGGTATTCCAGCTTCTTTGACTGAAGTTGAAAGACAGGCGGTAATCGATTCTGCGAAAATTGCAGGTGCTAGAGAAGTCTTTCTTGTAGAAGAAGCTATGGCTGCGGCAATTGGGGCTGGTTTACCAATAGAGGATGCCTCTGGAAGTATGATTGTAGATATTGGTGGTGGAACTACAGATATTGCAGTGATGTCTCTGGGTGATATTGTGGTAGGTAACACGCTTAAGGTCGCAGGTGATGAAATGGATCAGGATATTATTAATTATGTTAAAGATAAATACAATATATTAATTGGTGAAAGGACTGCAGAGGATGTAAAAATCGCTATTGGTTCAGCGATACCCCTTGTTGAAGAGAAGGAAGTGATTCTTCAGGGAAGAGATTTGATAAGTGGTTTACCAAAAACAGTACAGATAAGTAGTGTAGAGATAAGAGAGGCTATAATGGCATCAATAGTTGTAATTACCGAGGCTGTAAAAGAGACGATAGAGGATACACC
>DOZG01000021.1 GCA_003518125.1 Patescibacteria group bacterium | reverse complement strand
GATACTGGATATATTTTAGTGTAATCATTGTAAAATTTATTAAAAGTCTCCATATATTTCCTTTGAGTAACTTGTTCAGGGATGTTGTAATCAGTGAGTAGTTGATCTAATTCCTTAAAGGTGATTGCACTATCAATCCCACCCAATTCTTGGGCTTCTATCTTTTTAGTTAAACAAGGACCAACAAAAACCTGTTTGTACTTTGGATATATCTTTTTACATATCAATGACATACAACCCATTGGAGAATGGGCTGGCATTAAATTTCTAACTAGGTGAGGATATTTGTTTCTAACAAGATTTACAAGAGTAGGACAGGGAGAAGCTATCCATGTACGATCAATCCCATTTTTTAGAATGGAGTAGTAGGTTAGGTTAGTCATCTTAGCACCAAAAGTCAATTCTACAACCTTTTGAAAACCTAAAGCTCTAAGTCTGTATATTACATCTGGATATTCGTAGTCTGCTACAAAGGATGGGGCTAACATACATACAACATTCTCTTTACTATCTAATATCTTCTTACAAGCTGACAGGTGATTCATATGTAAATATATCATTAAATAAATACACATGACTAGGTCTACCCATTTATGATACACTTAATTATGTTAAAAGAAGTGGAGATAAAAAGGAGTAAGGTAGTAAATATATTCAAAAAAGAATGGTTCCAAATTACACTCTTAACACTCCTTTCCATATCAGCTCCATTAATTATTAAATCTCCTCAGATCTTAGTAGGTAGTATTGTTAACTTTGTTCTGTTTTATTCTGCTAAGAAATTCAGTTTTAAGAAAACATTACCCTCTATATTTCTTCCTTCTTTAATTGCATATTCTTCAAATATTCTTTTTAAGGGAGCTACACCTTTCTTACTTTACTTTATACCTATAATCTTTGTAGGTAATGGTATTTATGTACTACTTAGTAGGTATGTTAAGAGGGGGATATTGTCGGTACTCTTAGCTTCTATTTGTAAGGCTTTATTGTTGTATATTTTTGCTTTTGTATTAGTTAAGGAGACAAGGTTACCTGAGATATTTTTAAGCAGTATGGGTGTTATGCAATTGATTACTGGTTTGATTGGGGGAGTACTTGGAACCGTGTTGACATTAGAAAAATAGAATTGTAGTATATGTTATAAGATATTTTTAGATTAAGGAGATATTCTAAATGAAAGTTATACAACTTCTCATTGTATTTCTAAGATATGTTCCATATACCTTGCTACTCCCAATACTTATTACGAATTTGCTTTTTCCTGCTTTTTATAAAGCAGATGATTTTTCATATATACCTAAAGATTACTCTCAAGATATTATTGAGGGTGGTGGTGTTAGTATTAGTATATATGAGTTTAATAATATTTAATTTGTTTATTTAATTTTTTAATACTTAAAGTTAATGAAAAGAATATTTAAATTACTTTTAGGGTTATCATTACTGTTTGTTATAGGTTTAGGTAGTAAGGTTTATGCTGAGGAAAATCTCTCAGTAGATGTTACATCTGTTGAAATATCAAAATATTACTACAAAATGGGTAATATCTTATCCATTGAAGTTGATGTCTATAATGATGGTAATGTTGCATTTGATCTAACAAAAGAAAGACTTGTATTAAATATAAAAAATCCTCTAGGATCATATATTAGCGGAAGTTTTAGAGAAGTTTTTCCTTTAATCCTAAATCCTGGAGAGACCGAGACCTTTACATTCTATACATCACCTCAGACTATTCCATCGCTGTGGTTAGAAGGTACTTATAGAATTCACACATCTGTATATAGTACTAGAGATCCCCTAGGTTATTTAATAGGAGGTCAAACATCAGACACCACTTTTGTTGTAGATAACACAGCTCCATTAATAACATGGGAGAAACCAATAGATGGTAATAAATATGACGGAGCAATAGATCTTAAAGTCCTTTGTAATGAAGAGTGTGATTATATTAACTTTTGGTGGAGAGCTGAAAGTCAAGCATTCGATTCTAGCTCTTTAAGGTACCACTATGTAAGAGATAACGGTACAGAGTTTGAGTGGACTTTAGATACCTTAAATGCTCAACTCTGGAATGATGGAACATATGTAATGGAAGATGGTACATACTATCTATATGCCGCAGGTAAAGATTTAGCTGGTAATTGGGCTAGAACTAAAGAAATAATGATAATTGTGGAGAATAGAAAAGCAGAGATAGTAAAACCAGAAGAAGATGAAATTGTTTTCAAAAATTTATCTTTAGAAGCATATCTCTATGACAATGATGAGGATTATATACAATGGGCTGTCAGACAGGGGACCTGTAAACAAGGTACTAATACCGTTTTAGGTAATGTTGATGGACATAATGATCAACTCACTTCTGATTATATGGAATTGCCAGGAAACGACAAATACACCTATACCTTCTCTTATGATGTAAGTGACTTTGAAGGTGGAATGTACTGTTTTATATTTAACCCAAGTGAAGATCCTGGAGAAACCGGTATTCGTTTGATAAGACAATTTTATATTGCAGAAGATGTAATACGTGGAGGAGGTCAAATTATCGAAGAATTTGATGATAAAAAACCAAAAGATTATTATAAGATTAGTTTTGGTGGACAGATATGGGATCTTGGTAATGGGGATTTCGAAGGTGATTGGGAAATTAATTTTCACAATGTTGGAGATACCGAGCTCAATAAAACTAAATTTCATGGGAATGAAATAACTAAGTTGAATTATTTCAACCCATATGGATCAAATCCTCTTACTTGTACTGCAGCTCTTAATTTCACAATGGAAGGCAGGCTAGGTCAAGAAGATGGTTACACTTTGATCTTCAGAGCAGGAGATTATGACTCTCCAGGTCAATTTGATTT
>DOZG01000067.1 GCA_003518125.1 Patescibacteria group bacterium | reverse complement strand
TAAAGTCATATTCCATCCCTCTATCGGATTGCCCTCCGTATCTGTCTTACAAGCTTTAATATTAGCCATCTCAAAATTCCCAAAACTGTAATCTTGATATTCTCCCCCTGAAGTCACGGTAATTGAATGACAATATCCATTTGTTGGATATGACTGAGCCCAATCAGATTGCATTTCTTCACAAATTGAATAATCACCCGGTTCTAAATTGAAGGAGTATATCCCATCAGTATCAGTAAAGTCATATGTCTCTCCATTATCCCATTCTTTATTTTCATTAACATCAATGAATATCCTCCAATTAACTAAACCTAAATCTTCTAAATCTCTATTTCCATCACCATTCATATCTTCCCATTTAGTACCACTAACAGAACCTGTAGTGTAGTTGCCAAAATCTATTTCCGTTCTATTCTCTCCTGCTGTAAGTGTTACCTTATGACAATCCATACCCTTATATACATATGCAGTATTTGGGTAAGATTGAGAATAACCTGCCTGCCCTACCTCACATATATAGTAATCACCTAGCAAAAGATTGCCAAATGTATATCCTTGTGAAGCATCAGTAATTAATTGAGATGATATTAAATCTGTAGGATCTTCTAAAGAACTTCTTAATTCGATACTCCACCCAGCTATATATTCTTCCTCACCATTCTTTCCCCTATCTGCATTTAAATCATGCCATTTTTGACCTGAGATAGATCCATATTTAGTATTCGTAAATGTACATTCAACAGATTCTCCAGCATCAAGTGATATTGAAGCTATATTTGTTCCCAAAAATGGTCCAACTGCTTTACCAGGAATATTAGTAGTACATTGTAAACTTGTTAAGGTCCAATTACTTAAAGGAGTTTCAGTAATAATGTAAGAACCTGGAAGTAGATTAGAATATGTCTTTTGATTAATATATCCATCTGAATCGTCCCCATCATCATCTAATAAAAACCCACTGTTAAGATTCCCTCCCCTAAAAAGAAATCCAAACACTTGTTGATCATTAGGGACAGCATCTTTAACTATCGTTATTAACCCTCTATTCACGAGATTAGTAAATACGCAAGTAGTTGGAATATCTTTTAGAACTGTTGCAGTGGCACTTAAATTCCCAATGTCAGGTGTACAGTTATCCCCTGATATTGAATTTAAAGAAAAGATATTTGTAGGGCCTGATTCAGTAATCTTGTAATCACTACCTGTAGGTATATTTTCAAATTTAACATATCCATCTTCATCTGCTTGAACTACGGGGGCACCATTTAAACTAAAATACCAATCTGTTACATTTCCGAAATCAACAATCTTTTGAATTTCTAAAGTCCCCCTATCTCTTGTATTAGTAATTTTACATGTCTCTGTTTCTCCATTAGAGATATCTACATTCTCACAGTTATCGTATGCAGATGTATATCCTGTTACTTTATCTTCTAATACGGTGTAGATACCTGCATCAATAACTATTTCATTTTGTCCATCAGATTCAAATTCAATACTATTACCATTATTTACTGTAAAAGAGAATATATCATATGAAGCATCTGAGCCAGAAATTAATTTATTAACAATTAACTTCCCTGGTTTATCATCATTGGTAATTGTACATATAATATCTGAGCTATCTGAAGGAGTAATTACAGTGGTAGTTGGTGTTTGCGAATCTACAGTACCACAATCCCATGTTCCTGAAGTATACCCAGATACATCATTTAATTCAGAGAGTTTGTATGGCTGACCTACAAGTAGTGGGATTTTGTTAGATGTATATTTAGATGTGTATCCATCTACTACTGGTTCTCCAAACGTTACAGAAGTTCCTTCTAGTGTAATATCGAAATCATTTACTGTTTTATCTCCACCATTATCATTAACAACATTTTTTTGCAATGTTAAAGTCGCTAGTGCCTCGTTAATAACCATTACCATCGCTTCACTTTGATGTGTACATCCATGTTCATCCGTTATTGTTAAATATGCCTCATATGAACCCGGAGTCGTATACTCGTGAGATGGATTCCGTTCTGAAGATGTTGAACCATCCCCGAATTCCCAATACCATGAAGTGATTTCCCCATCTCCTGGACTTGATGTATCAGTAAAGCTAACAATGTATGGTGCATATCCCGTTGTACTATCTACAGTAAATGATGCCGTTGGTAATTCCCATATCTCAATATATTTGGTTGCATCATCATATGCAGGTGGAGATTGACTATCCCATACATTTAAAGTAACTTCTTTTGTTCCAGGCCCAGTATAAATCCAATTAGGATTTTGTTCTGTCGATGATGTGCCTGGTGCTAGCAACCAGTTATATGTATATGGTAACAATCCCCCAGATGTTTCATCGATAAAATTGACAGTATCTCCAACACATGCATTGTTTGCTGAGAAATTTGCTACTAAAGATGTTGTTACAGTAAAAGTAGTCCTCGAATAACATTTTGTAGTACGATTACCACAAGAGGGAGCATTAAAGAAATCTTCACATGTTTCATTTCCAGTAGTCCATGATAGGACTAAGTTTTGAACCGTTAAAAGCTCCCCACAATTCCATGTAAAAGAATATATCTCATCCGTAATAAATTCTTTTGCAGGGATAATTCCAGTATCACTAACACAAATACCATCTACAGTACTCCCATTCGCAGATGTTTCTAGATGAGTTAAAAGTGTATCTCCTTCGTAAATATCTCCTAATAAAATAGGGGCCTTTCTATCACTGTTTGTATTATTATAGATAGTAACAATTATACTTCCCTCAATATCTTGACCAGGAGTACATTGTGTAATAGGATTACCATCAGTACCCACAAATTCGAAAGATGTGACGTAGGTATCTCCCGCTTGACATTGAAATCCACAGTTAGGCCAATCTGCAGCGGACACTTTGGTGGTTATAGGGCCATCAATAGCGAAAAGGCCTTCTAAGGAAATAATTGGTGGCATAAATGTATACACTACCAAAAACAAAGAAACAAAAATCTTGTATAAAGATTTCTTAATTAACCTCTTCATATATATAAATATATAAAATTAATCTACATAAATCAGAGATAATGTTGTTTAGATGGGCAGACCTAGAGATCAACACAACCTCTATACTCAGTCATAATTAGGTCTTCTAACTAGTTATTGTGATTAAAAAGCTATATAAACTAGTATATAGTGTAATTATATATACTATTACTCTATAAAGTCAATGAAAACCACTACTGATTATACTTAACCTCTTTGTAGAAAGTACCCCTCTTTTTAAGCAATTTCTTCCATTCCCCCCTCTCAGTTATATGCCCCCTCTCTAATACATATATATGATCAAACATATCAAGGACATCTGTATCCCTACTTATTAGTATTACCGTCCTCTTTGGACCTGCAAACTTCAATATATCCCTCATAATTTTTTCTCTAGAAGGACCATCTATAAAGGTAAAAGGCTCATCAAGAATAAAGATATCCCTATTTCTATATAACATTCTAGCTATTGCTAACCTCTGCCAATATCCAGGAGACAACTCTTTCCCATTCAAATACTTACCTAATTTAAGACTATCGGTAATCCCTTCTCTTTTCATAAACTTATCTATCTCACATATCTTTATTACCCTGTTATAGAGATCTTTATCCAAGGTCTTTCTCCCT
>DOZG01000072.1:579-5249 GCA_003518125.1 Patescibacteria group bacterium | reverse complement strand
AGAGCAGAAGTTTACTCAACCTTCGGCCAGATTTACTGAGGCAAGTTTGGTAAAGATGTTAGAGAAGTTGGGAATTGGTAGACCTTCTACATATGCTTCAATTATCTCCACTATACAGGCTAGAGGGTATGTGGAGAGGGAAGCAAAGGCACTCTTTCCTACAGATGTTGGTCGTATTGTTACCAATTTTTTACGAGGGAGTTTTAATAGATTAGTGGATTATGAATTTACTGCTGTAGTAGAGAGTAAGTTAGATAAGATTGCGGAAGGGAAGGTAGAATATGTTCCTTTTATAGATTCTCAGTACAAACCTTTAATGCAAGAGATTAAGAAAGCAGAAAAAGAGGTTGATAAAGAGGATGTGGTAATTTTGGGGAAGGCTAAGGGGGAGAAGTGTCCGGTGTGTAAGGGTAGTATGGTCATTAGGGTGGGTAAATATGGTAAGTTTTTGAGTTGTTCCAAATTTCCGGAGTGTAAGGGTATGAAGGATATTTCTGGTGGAGAAGAATCCATAGATTACAAAAAATATTTTAAACCTAAAGAATGTCCAGAATGTGGAGCTAAGATGTTACTTAAAAATGGTAAGTATGGTAAGTTTTGGGCTTGTGAGAAGTATCCAGAGTGTAAGACCACTATACCTATGCTTCTAAATGAGAAGTGTCCGGAGTGTGGAGAGCATTTAGTTGAGAGAAGGGGTAAGTGGGGTAGAACATTTATTGGTTGTAGTGGATATCCTAAGTGTAAGTATATTAAGAAGAGTAAGAAGAAAGAGAAGAAGTAAGAATTGTTTATGTTTTCTAAAAATTGTTTTAATATATATACAGAATATAAGTTTCTGAGGTATTTTGTAATATGTTAGAGATAAAAAACTTAACAATTAAAACTGCAGATGAAAAACCACTAATAATGGAACTCAATCTAGTAGTAAACAGTGAAGATAAAATCGCTATCATAGGAGAAGAAGGCAATGGAAAAAGTACTCTACTCAAGGTAATAAACAATAAAAGTGAGGTAGAACCATACGCTAATATCTCTGGTGAAGTACATAAACATGGCTTAGTAATAGGCTATCTTGAACAATCTCTAGATTCAGATTGGAATGAACTCCCAGTACACGAATACTTTGTAAGAAATTCTCCGAACAGTGAAATTAATCATGAAATATATACACGATTTAACGAAATATCAAAAACCCTTTCCAAACTAGGCATATCTCCAAAAACTCTAGAATCAGAACAGCTAATAGGAACCTTAAGTGGTGGAGAAAAGGTTAAAATACAAATTGCCAAATTACTTCAGAAGAACCCTGACATTCTTTTGCTTGATGAACCAACAAATGATTTAGATATAGAAACATTGGAATGGTTAGAAGAACTCATTGTTTCTCAAAAGATCCCAGTAATGTTTGTATCACACGACGAAACGCTACTAGAGAAAACTGCGAATATGATATTACATTTAGAACAAGTTAAAAGTAAACACGAAGCAAGACACACTGTTAAGAAAACTGACTACAGAACATATGTTGAAGAAAGAGAACAGCAACTCTTCAAACAAAGCAAAGACCATGGAAGAGAAAGAAGGAACTATAAAGATGACAAACGCATTATAAGTCATCAAAAAAGTTCCGTAAGAGCTCATCAAATAAAGATTAAAGATTCAGCAGTACGAAGATTACTCAATAAAAAGATGCGAAATATCCTTGTACAAGAAGAAAAGGCAGAGAGTAAGTTAGTAACTGACAAGCCAGAAGTAGAGGATCCAATATTTATATCTTTCGATAAAGAAGCCAGTATTCCTAATGGAAAGAAGGTGTTGGATTTAAATATAAAAGAATTGAAGATAGGAGAAAGAATATTAGCTAAAAATATCGAACTTTTAGTATCTGGACCTAGTAAAGTTGCAATAATAGGGGATAATGGTATTGGAAAAACAACAATGTTGAGGGAGATATATAAAGATTTGAGTGGGAGAGAAGATATAAGTGTCGGATATATGCCCCAAAACTACAACGACATCCTTAATCCCAATATGAAGGCTATAAATTATCTAACAAGTGACTTAGAGAGTGTAGATCGTGATGTGATTAGCGCATATATGGGGAGGATAAAACTTGATTGGCAAGAGATGAATAGTAAAACATCCCAACTTAGCTATGGTCAAAAAGCAAAACTCATGATTTTGAAAATGATGGTAGATAGAAATAATGTTTTGTTACTTGATGAACCGACTAGGAACTTAAGTGCAATATCTAACCCTGTTATCAGGGAAATGCTAAAGAGTTTCAATGGCTCTATAATAACAATATCTCATGATAGAAAATTGTTGAGAGAGGTTTGTGATGTGGTATACAAACTAGAGAAAGACGGTTTAAAAAAGAAAATATTCTAAAGAAGTAGTTCATCTTTTATTCATTTCCACCTGCTAATATCCTAGTATGTTACCAAGAGAGAAATTCCTTAAGGGGGGTGTAGATTCCTTATCCGATACTGACCTAATCAGTATCCTTGTTGGTAGTGGTATTAAAGGTAAAAACTTTAGGACTATCTCTCTTGGTATATTAAAGAAGATTAAAAAGAATATTAAGGGTAGTGCAGATACAACAATATTTGATTTAACACATATTGATGGAGTAGGTAGCGTAACTGCTATGCGTATACTTTCTGGTATGGAACTTGGTAGAAGAATATATGGATTGTATACTGGACAAACTACTTTAGTAAAAAACTCTGGTCAGGCATATGAGGTGCTCAAGAGGATGTCCAACTTAAAACAGGAACATATTGTTGCTCTCTACCTTAATTCTAGATTTGAGTTGCTTGAGCAACGAACTGTGAGGATAGGGGGAGTGGATAGTGCAGGGTTACTACCAAGGGATGTAATAGCTTACGCGTTAGAAAGAAATGCTTCTTTTGTTGTATTAGCACATAATCATCCTTCTGGAGATTGTACTCCTAGTAATGAAGATGTTTTACTTACTCAAAGACTTAAAGAAGCTATGGATATTATGGGTATTACCCTCCTAGAACATATTGTGATTGCTAAAGATGGATGGAAGAGTGTAGATATTTGATATTTGCTGTTCACTTCGGTATAATTCATTTGTTAATTAATATATCTCACATATCTCTTGATATATTTCCTTGTAGTATTTACTACTAAAGAGATAGGTGCTCAAAGGAAAGGTTAAAAATATGGCAGACAAAAAGTCTACAGTCTCAAAAAATACCAAGACTCAAAACAAAGGTATTAAAATACCCGAATTAATAGATTTTCTTAAAGCAGGCGCCCATTTTGGTCACAAGACAAGTGCTTGGAACCCTAAAATGAAGAAATATATCTATGAGCAAAGAAATGGGGTACATATTATAGACTTAGTTAAGTCTAAACCAATGTTAGAAAAAGCCCTTAAAGCTATAGAAGAGGCAGCTAACAAAGGATATATTCTTTTTGTNNTATATCAATAAAAGATGGCCTGGTGGACTCTTTACAAACTTTAATATCTTAAAGAAAGGTGTTTTTAGTTTAATAAAGATGGAGGAGTCATTAGCTAGTGGTAGTAAAGAGCTTGTTAAAAAAGAAATCCTCATGATGGAAAGAGAAGTTCAAAGGATGAATAAGATATATGAAGGTATTAAATTTATGGATAGGTTACCTGCATTGATGATAGTTGTGGATAGTAGGGTTGAAAAGAATGCTATCAACGAAGCTAGAATTTCTGGTGTTCCGACGGTAGCATTAGTAGATACCAACTGTGATCCTGATATAGTAGATTACCCAATTCCAGCAAATGATGACTCATTAAAAAGTATTTCTCTTTACGTTGATCTTTTCGGAAAAGCAGTAAAGAAAGGTAAGAAGTCTGAAGGTTTGATTGCTTTAAGAAAGAATCATAAAGCTAATCTTAAAAATTTACATGACCAATATATTACTGAAAAAGAAAGACAAGAGAGGATAGAGGAGGAAGACAGGATAAGGATGAAGATTCTAAGAGAGGGTAGGACATCTGGTAAGAAAAGTACTGGTGTGGTTAGGGTTGTAAAGAAAAAGAAGAATATTGAAGAGGATATTAAGGCTGCCGAAGCTGTAAAGGCAAAGACCGATTCTAAAAATATTGAGGAGTTAGGACTAGGGGCAAGAGCAGAGAATTCTCTCAAAGGGGTAGGAATAACTACTCTAGAAGGGATTGTTGGAAAGAGTAAGGAGGATTTAATGGATATCAAAGGTATTGGTGAAAAGGTAGCAGAGAGTATCCTTAAAGCTATTAAATAATTTAAGTATAAATTAAAACAATGGCAGTAACAGTTGATGATATCAAAAGATTAAGGGCGAAGACGGCTGCAGGTATGGCTCTTTGTAAAGAAGCTTTAGAGAAATCAGATGGAAATATGGATAAAGCTGTTAAGTATATTAATAAAAGGAGTGATGTTATCGGTAGATTACATAATCTAACTGGTGCGAAAATTGGACTTTGTAAATTGGCACTAAAAGAGAGTGGGAAGGACTTCGAAAAGAGTGTAGAACTCATTAAAGAAAGGGGTTGGGATGAATCTATTGAATCTGGTAGTGAGAGGGGGAATGGTTTAATAGATACCTATTTACATGGTAAAGATCAGAAGCTTGTCTCTTTAGTTGAGGTTAAATGTACAACAGATTTTGTAGCAATGAAT
>DOZG01000072.1:0-489 GCA_003518125.1 Patescibacteria group bacterium | reverse complement strand
TCAGGCAGATGGTAAGTCTAAGGATTTACTACCTAAGATTGTAGAGGGTAAGTTAAATGGATATCTAGCAGAGAATTGTCTACTTGAACAGAAGTGGTTTAAGGATGAATCTAAGACAATTAAAAACTTATTAGATGAAGCTGTTACTCAGTTAGGAGAACCTATTGAAATAAGAAGAATTTTAGTTTGGGAATTTGGGAAGTAGTTGACTTTTCAATTTCCCTTTCGTTTTCCATTACTTTTTTGTAAAATTAGATATAAGTTTAGTTACTAATACATATGGATATAGATAATTTCCAATTAGATTTGGAAAAATGTATAGAGGCCCTCAAAGAGGATCTTATACAGATTAGAACAGGAAGAGCTACTCCTGAATTAGTAGAAGATATTTTGGTAGAAGCATACGACACACAATCACCAATAAAGAACTATGCTACGATTAATGTATCTGATGCTAGATCTTTGGTAATATCTCCATGGGATAAGAGT
>DOZG01000028.1 GCA_003518125.1 Patescibacteria group bacterium | reverse complement strand
AGAGTAAATGTGTTTAATAGCGTCAGTTAACTGACGCATATGTCGTACATTTAGTTCTGTAGCGAATATACCACTAAAAGATACTTCTGGACTAGCTGGAAATACAACAGAGGATCTAACAGACACCCACGCATCTGTAAATCCAGAGATTCTGGTATATGCAGTTTGGATTTGATCAAGAATTTCTTCTTTAAAATCAGTTTTTAATATACTCTTCTCAATCTCATCATTCTCAGGATTCCTCCCCTTTTTAGTTAATTTATCAATATCCCTGTTTAAACTTTTAAATGCAATATCTTTGAATACAGATGATGATATGACAAAAAACTCAGGAACTGGTATATCCATATCCTTAAGTTTAAAAAGACTCAAACCTTTTCTACCAACAGAAGACTCTCTAAGATTCTTAGCACTAAAATCTTCCCAGAAATATACAGAACTTTTTGTTTCAGATTTACTCATCCAAAGCTAGACAGTAAAATTAACTAGGACAAGGTATTAATAGATATTAGCGTTTAATATTTAAAGATGCAAGTAAAAGGAGGGTATTCACTCCCCAGTTACTATTAGACAAGCAAAGACTTTAACATTACTTTCTCTTAGAAAAAGCATATATAGAACTACCACTAAATAGGAAAATAGCGGCTAATCCAAAAAACAACATTAAGTTTCTTGCTAATCGATTATCTAACTCACCTGCAGCCTGTGGTAAAGTATCACCAGCCCCCGCGACAAGCCTACCACTATCCTCTGTATATTGATCAGCTACAGCATCACCATTTATACTCCCATCAATTGCATATTCAACCCTTACTTTCTCATCCAGCACAGTACTATTACCAGCCATATCCGAAACACTTACATTAAAAACATTCTTACCTTCATCTAAAGCTATCGCTAAAACCTCGAAATATCCTTCCTTATCCGCAAGCGCAATGTATGTGTCTACACCCCTTTTAATTTCAATGGTAGCGTTAGGTTCAATAGTGCCAGTTACCTTAAAAGACTCTTTGTTTGTCTCTACACCATATACAAGCTCAAACTCATCCTTACTAGGAGCAGTCTGATCAACAGTTGCAATTAATCCAATACTTCTTACACTAATCTTTCTAATTGGGAAACCTCTTAATCCTGCTATTGAAACTGCAAACTCACCCTCATTCTCAACTTGATAAGCATATTCAAATATCCCATCCTTAACTTTAACTTCATCAATCTTCTCATCATTTACAAATATTGCAACAGAATCATACTCTGGAGCACTTCCCTTTACCACTATCTCACTACCATTTGTTAATTCTGTAACATATTCCAATGAAGGAACTTCAAAAGACTCGTCATATGCAGGTGCTGATCGGAACTGGATAAAGGAGTAGATACCAAATGCAACCAGTAAAACACCTAAACCTATGAAAATGGTACCAACAATTCTAGATGCCCTATCATCTCTCTCTGGAGTCTGTACTTTCACCTTCTCTCTCATACTCTTCTTACTAACAGTATAATTACCATTCTTGCTAGATTTCTTCTTTGCCATCTAACCCATAACTTAATTTATATATCTCTCTAGAATAGTGTATTTTCTAAAACAGTTCAAGTCTTTTCGAATAATTGGTAAAATATCCTACTATGACAAAACAATTTTCTAAATATCTCATAACAATTTTTCTTTTGTTACTAGTTTTTACACCAATATCATACTTCTTAATTCTCCCAAACTACAATACACTCATAGGAACTTTTAAACGAATAAATATACAAAGATATTCATACGACATCTATTTCTCATTACTCACAACAGTAGCACCTACGAAAGAACAGATACTTGGAACATCACAAATATTAATTGAGGATGTAAGTATAGAAGAATATATAGATGGGGTAGGAGAGATAGATCCAATATTAGAAAGGTTGAATACAACCCTACATATAGAATCAATTGATGTAAAAGGAGAAATATTTCAGGGTAAGGATTCAACCACTATGGACAAAGGGTTTTGGCACTTTCCTATCTCTGTATACCCCGGACAGAAGGGTAATGCTGTAGTAATCTCCCATCGATATCTTAATATACCTCCAGCAAAAGATACATTCTTTAACCTTGAAAAAGTAAGAAGGGGCGATACTATATTAGTTACTCAAGATGATAATGAGTACACCTACATTGTATCAGATGTGAAAGTAATTGAAAAAAACGACATATCTGTAATACAAGACTCTTCAGATTACAGAATTACATTAGTAACATGCACCCCTCTCTGGACATCACATCAAAGACTTGTTGTTATTGCAAAACTGGACAAATTATATCAAAAAACGTAGAATTCATAGTCTAAGTTGAATACAAGAAAATATGTACACAAGAGAAGATGTAAATGAGAACACCATAGTTCTTACAATGACAATACCAAGAGAGGCTTTTGATAAATCGTATAAAGCAATTCTTAAAGATCAAACTAAAGATAGTAAGGTTAAAGGTTTTAGAAAAGGTAAAGTTCCTTCAGAGCTTTTAGAGCCCTCTATGAAACCAATGCTTCAATTTAAAACTTTTGAAAAACTTGCCCCTATGTATATAAATACTGCAATCCAAAAAGAAAAAATTGAATTAATTGCACCACCTAAATACTCTAAATTACCAAAGTTTGATACTAAAGATGATTTAGAATTTAAAGTAGAAGTAACCATAATGCCTGAGTTTAAATTAGGTAATATGAAAAAAGTTAAGATTGAGAAAAAAGAGGTAAGTATAGAAAAGAAAGATGTTGACCAAGCGATTCAAGAAATTAAAACTAACAATAAAACAAAGGTTAAGAAGATAGGGGATAGTTGGGCAAAAGAGATTGCTAAGAAATTAAAGTTAAAAGATATAACAAATCTTGAAGAGCTTAAAAAAGAAATCAAAAACATTCTTACTAAACAGAAAGAGCAAATGTTAAGACATACATATCAAGAAAATGCACTTAAACAGGCTATTAATCTCTCAGATATTAAGATTCCACAGCCCGCTATAGAATTTGAAGCTAAAGAAAGAGAAAAGGCTTTTGAACAAGAGATGCAACAGAGGGGTATAAAAGTAAATGATTTTGTCAAACAGAGTAATCTTAAGATGGAACAAATGAGAGAGGCTTGGTTAAAAGATGCTAAGGATGCTTTAGAAAGTGATGCATTTTTAACTTTGTATGCAAACAAGAGGAATATCAAAGTTGAAAAGGAAGAGATTGATAAAAAGATAGAGATAATTAAGAAATCTCGACCTAATGTTGATCAATCTATATTTTCTAATGATCAATGGTTGGAGTACATTAAAAAAGTAGAGAGAAAAGAGAAAGCTTTCAAAGAGTTTATTAAAGAAACTCTAGGTAAAGAATTTTAAAATAAGTATAACTAAATATATGTTAATACCTACAGTAATTGAAAAAGAAAAAGGAAGTGAAAGAGCATATGATATATATTCTAGGCTTCTTAAGGATAGGATTGTCTTTGTAACTGGAAAAGTAGAAACCAATATGGCTAATACAGTAATTGCCCAGTTACTTTTCTTAGAAAAAGAAGATCCTAAAGCAGATATCCAAATGTTTATCCATTCGTATGGTGGAGAAATATATGCAGGTATGGCAATCCTAGATACTATGAACTATATAAAACCAGATATTTCTACAATTGCAGTAGGTGTGGCTGCATCAATGGGCTCTATCCTTCTCACTAGTGGTACAAAAGGAAAAAGATTTGCTCTCCCTAATAGTAAGATACATATTCATCAACCTCTTGGTGGAGTAGAAGGTCAGGCAAGTGATATTGAGATCGAAGCTAAGGAGATACTAAATCTTAAGGAGAATTTGTATAAGATACTTTCTAAACAAACAGGACAAAGTATTAAACAAATTGAAAAGGATGCAGATAGAAATAAGTATTTTACTGCAAAAGAGGCAAGAGAGTATGGACTTATTGATAAGGTAGTAAAGAGGAGATAATGGGAGAAAAAATCATACTAAATGATCCAACAGGGATAGAGGATACTGCGAAACAAGAATCTTTGCATTTTATCCTCTCCAATATTAACAACATGCTACTCCATGGGCAACAGGGT
>DOZG01000035.1:3969-4412 GCA_003518125.1 Patescibacteria group bacterium | reverse complement strand
TACCCAAACGGCTCTAACTGTTTTAGGATATTTACTAACTCTAACGAAACATCATTACTGGAAAGGAATAGGTCTATATTTAATATTGGTATCAACATATCTTTACTAATTTCTTTGTTTGCAAATTTAGTAATACACTGTTTAAACTTATCCCATTCTCCATTCTTTACAGTAAAACCTCCTGCCATTTCATGACCACCAAACCTCTCTAAATATTTTTGACATTTTTCTAAAGCATCTGTTACATTAAAACCTTTTATACTCCTAGCAGAACCTTTAATCTCTCCATTACTGTCTGTTGCCACTAAAACAGGCTTGTTAAACTCAACATTAAGTTTCCCTGCAATTAAACCAACAATTCCCTCATGCCAATTACTACCAAGTATACAAATTACATTTTGAGAATCATCAACAATCTCTTTTGCTTCACTCAATGCTTCTCC
>DOZG01000035.1:0-3911 GCA_003518125.1 Patescibacteria group bacterium | reverse complement strand
CCGGCAGCATTAATACGAGGACCAATGACAAATCCTAGGTGATATGTATCCAGTTTGGTAATATCTACTTGGGCTTTCTCAATTAATGCATTCAATCCTTTCCTTTTCCTTTTTTTTATTTGCTCTAACCCATATTTAACAACTATTCTGTTTTCTAACTTTAATTCCATAATGTCAGTTACTGTTGCTAATGCAACCAAGTCTAAGCCTTTTGTTTCTGGAGTGATTTCCATATCCATACCAACTTCTGATTTAATAGCTTGAATGAGAAGAAAGACAACATATGCACCACAAACTTCTACATCAGAATATGCATGTTTTGGATAGCGTTGATGAACTAATGGGTATGACAAATCTTCAAGAATATCTTCAGGAGGTTGATGATGGTCTGTAATTACAAATGTAAGTTTCTTCTTAATGTATTTATTTATTAATTCTTTATCTCTTACCCCACAATCTACACTGATTATCATCTCTGCCCCCAGATTTATACAATCCTCTACTGAGGATTCTGTCAAACCATATCCTTGGTCTACTCTACTGGGAATATATGGCAATACATCAATCCTAATATCTAAAAACTTTGCTAAATCTTTGTACAAAAACTCCCAAAGTATACTTGTTGCGCATATACCATCTGCGTCATAGTCACCATGTATTACGATTTTCTTTTTTTTCTTTACAGCATTAATGATAGCTTTTGCACCATTCTTACTATCATACAAAGAATGAAAGTCTGCAATACTCTTTAAATCAGGTTTTAGGAACTCCTCCTCGTTATCAACACCCCTTAGTTCTAAGATATATTGAACAAGATGGTTAATCTCTATCTTCTTTTTAGGCCATATCCAATTCTTCTTACTCTTCATACTCATTCTGTGCAAAGGTTTTAATTAAATCATATGGGAACCCTTTCCTCAAAAGGTAATTAATCTGCTTCTTGTTCGTAATCACCATCTTTTCATTTTTAAAATGTTTTCTAAATGTTTTCTCTAAGAGATTAGATTCATCCCCTATCAGTTCATTACAAATCTCTCTAGCAATATCTATATGAACTCCCTTACTCACTAATTCAGATATTAGAACTGATTTTCCTCTTGGCCTACTCCTTATTCTGCTTTCAATGAATAGTTTAGCAAATTCTCTGTCATTTAGTAATTTCTGTTCTTCTAATTGAGTTACTATTTCCTCAAACATTAACTCAAAATTAATTGTATTTTCAGAATTATACCAACTATCCTTCTTTTTATACTGTACATTCTTAAGATACCTTTTAGCTTGAGAAATACTTCTGGGAGATCGAACGACATACCCTATTAATCTTTCAAGAAATCGTTGTTTAAGTTCCTGATACAATAGATCCTCTACCTCTTTCTCAGAAAGGATCTTACCTTCATACAAAGTAAATTTAGCAAGGGTGGTAGCAGATACTCCTGCCAAAAATTCTCCGTTTAGAAAAAGGTTGTACCTAGAAGGGTTCTTTTTTTGTGGTCTTAATTCTGTAATTATCACCTATACTGCCTTAGCCCTGACTTCCTTTTCAATCTTATTTTTTAACTTACTATCTTCTTTCAGTACTTGAATAGCTGAATCTCTACCCTGAGCAAGTTGAATATCACCGTACTTAAACCAAGACCCTGATTTTGTAACTACTTTATAGTCTACTGCCGCATCTAAGATACTACTTTCTCTATCTATACCTAAAGGATATATCATATCAAAGGTAGCTACTTTAAATGGTGGAGCCATTTTATTCTTAACAACTTTTACTTTTCTAATATGACCGATAATTTCACCATCCTTTAGTATTTTATCCTTCTGTCTGATATCCATACGTACAGATGCATAGAATTTGAGTGCATTGCCACCTGTTGTAGTCTCAGGATTACCAAACATAATACCAATCTTCATTCTTAATTGATTAAGAAAGATAACTGTTGTTCCTGTTTTCCCAATTATTGCAGTAAGTTTCCTTAAAGCTTGAGACATAAGGCGGGCCTGAAGACCCATATGGCTATCACCCATATCTCCCTCGATTTCTGCTCTAGGAGTAAGGGCTGCAACAGAGTCAATCACGATTACACCAAAAGCAGCAGATCTTACCAAGGTTTCTAAAATTTCTAAGGCTTGTTCTCCAAAATCTGGTTGTGAAATGTATAGCTCATCAATATTAAGACCAATATTTTTTGCATATGCAGGATCCAATGCATGTTCCGCATCGATAAAGGCAACAGCATCTCCCAGTTTTTGTGCTTCTGCAAGAATATGTATTGCCAATGTGGTTTTACCAGAAGATTCTGGACCGTATATTTCGACAACCCTTCCTCTAGGAACCCCCCCTATTCCAAGTGCTAAATCTAATGAAAGTGCACCTGTAGGAATTGCATCTACTTTAATCTTTCCCTTACCCCCCAGCTTCATAATGGATCCCTGACCAAACTGCTTTTCAATTTGTTGTAAAGCAACGTCAATAGCTTTCTTTTTCCCTGTATCTGTAGCCATCTTTGTTGCTTTTGCATTCTTTTTTCTTGTTTCTGCCATGTTAAAAATATGAAAATTAAAATATATTAGAGGATAGCGAAGGGTAATAAAAATGTCAAAGATTTTTATAAAGTGTTAATTAATTTTTTAGAGAAAGATATTCAGAAATATTTTTAATAAAACTTTCTCTTAGCTCATTATCCTCTCTTATATATCTAGCCACCTCAATCTGTATCGCAGGAACTCTTAACTGCGATGCTACGAATTCAGTAAGTGATTCTTGATGATTATCCAATAAACGTAGAATCTGTATATTAATCCCACTTAGGTCTTCTCTATCAATATATCTAGCCAAGTCCTCTGCTAGTTTAGTAGATCTTCTAAATCTGGTTTTGTAATATATCACTACATCGATATCATATATACTATTTAATCCATGAATGTCGAAAAATTTCTCTATCTTATTGCTTCTAACGATATTCTCTATTTCTTTTTTGTAACGATTACCAGAAACTGGATGGTAATTGGGATCGTATTCTACTTTATCAGTTATATATATTCCAAAACTACCACTCTTTTTACACACTCCTTTTACAATATCATCTGTATATTTCTCCCCCTGTTTATACTTTTTAAGTAGATTTGGTCTCCTATGAATATGTGTATGTGGTGCGGATAGCAAGATTCTGTTTTGACCTTCGATAATATCAAAGTTTTTCATAATATAACTTAACATATGGAAGTACTTTTGTCATTAAATACAATTGACAAAGATACTAAGTAGATGAGAATATATGTATATATAATTTTATAAATTTAATTATGTTTAAGAAAAAGTTTTTAGGAGTACTACTAGGAGTATTCGCTTTAACAATCATTCCTTCTGTAGCGTTAGCACAAACCATTTCCACACCTACACTAGAAGATGCTGGGTCTCTTTTTGAAAAGGTTTCAGATGGCTGGAATAGCTATGGTGATAGTACTAAGGATGGTTTTAACTATAGTTTTGATTTAGGAGAGCTAGGAGGTATAGTGAGTGCTTTTGCTGCAATAATTCCAATTCTGAGTACAATACTTCTGGTGGTTGTATTACCTATTGGTCTGATAACATACATATATACAGCTTTAGCATACAGTTCTATTGCAAAGAAACTTAATGTCGAGAATGCATGGTTTGCATGGATACCAATTCTAAGTACAATCCTTTCTTTTCAAATTGCTGGAATGAGTGGTTGGAACATCTTACTTATGTTTATACCTATTGTTAATGTTGTTGTTATAGTTCTTGCCCTGATGAAGACTTGTGAAAGAAGGGGTATGAATAAATTACTTGGTTTATTAGCATTAATTCCTGGTGTTTTCTTTATCTTACTTGGTGTTCTTGCTTGGAAGAAAGACACATTTGGTAGTACTCCTGTACAATCCAGTAC
>DOZG01000011.1:5730-6337 GCA_003518125.1 Patescibacteria group bacterium | reverse complement strand
GACTCGTTAGCAGTGAGTTCCTTTCGACCACTCAGGCACCTCTCCATACGGCTGTATTATATCATCCCCTTCCTATTTATCCAATTTGTATTTTCTATATATCAAAGCTAAAATAGGGTATGTATTTAGGAGCACACGTATCATCAGCAGGAGGTATAGAGAATGCAATTAAGGCTGCAGATAAGTACGATATTAATACAATACAAATGATGCCTACAGCACCAATGAGATGGGCTACTAAACCAATCCCACAAGAAAATATCAATAAGTTTATAGAACAATTAAAACAATCTCAATTAAAGAAAATATTAATACATGGGATATATCTTACCAATTTAGCTAGGAAGGATAAAAAACTCTTTCATTTGGGGAAAATGGGATTAGTAGTTTACTTGGATTTTGCACAGAAGGTAGATGAGTTAATTGAGAAGAACAGTATAGATTGTGAAATGTTAGGAATATGTTTCCATCCAGGATCACAGAAAGAACTCTCATATGAAGACAGTATTGAAAGAATATCATATGGAATTAATTGGATATTGGACGAAGTAAAAGGAAAACAGAAACTACTAATTGAAACAACTGCAGGTATGGGGAACAATCTTGG
>DOZG01000011.1:0-5662 GCA_003518125.1 Patescibacteria group bacterium | reverse complement strand
GCCGCAGGATATGATTGGGTAAATGAGATAGATGGGGTGATAGAGGATATGGATAGAGAGTTGGGCATATCAAATATCAAGGCTATACATCTCAATGACTCTATGACTAAACTTGCTTCGAACAAAGACAGGCATGCCAACTTGGGAGAGGGAGAATTAGGAATTAGTACTGTAAAAAAACTATTGAATAGACAGGAGTTTAAAAACATCCCCTTTATTCTAGAAACACCAGCACTTAAATCTAATGATACAATGGAGGGGGAGATTAAAAAGTTAAAAGGATTAGTGAAGTAATTTATATAACATATATGTATGAAAAAGGAGAATATTCAAATAGGTAGTTTAGTAAGAATCTTGGTGATGACAGCAATAGGTATATCTATTCTTGCTTCTACATTTGTTATATACTTCTCTCTCAATAAAACATGAAGAAGGTTAGACTTAATAAACACCAAAAACTAGCAGTAGAACATAAAGAGGGTCCTCTTCTAATCATTGCTGGGGCTGGTACAGGAAAGACTTCCGTAATTACTCAAAGAGTTATTCATATTATGAAATCTAAGTGGGCTAAACCCTCTGAGATATTAGCACTTACCTTTACAGAAAAGGCTGCACAAGAAATGGTAGAACGTATTGATTTAGAAATGGAGTATGGTTATGAAGAACCATGGGTATCTACATTCCATGCTTTTTGTGATCGGATCCTTAAAGCAGAAGGCCACTATATTGGTCTTGATACCAATTACTCCATTATGACTCAAGCCCAAAGCTATATCTTTATGCGTAAACATCTTTTTGAATTTCCTTTGGATATATTTAGACCTCAGGGAAACCCTACAGACTTTATCAATGATCTAATTAAACACTTTTCAAGACTTCAGGATGAAGATTGTTCTCCACAAGAGTATTTAAGGTTTGTAAAAGGGTTACCAAGAACTAACCAGGAAGAGAAACAGAAGCATTTAGAGTTGAAGGAATTGGCTGAAACATATGATATGTATACTAAGCTTAAAATAGAGGAGTCTAAGATAGATTTTGGAGATCTGATAATCTTTACACTACAACTTTTAAGAAAGAGACCAAGTGTATTACAGAAATATCAGGATCAATTTAAATATATCTTGGTAGACGAATTCCAGGATACTAACTATACACAGAATGTGTTAGTTAATATATTGATATTGGGAATTGATTACAAAAACAAGAGGAAGCTTCCTAGAAATTTAACTGTTGTAGGAGATGATGATCAGGCTATATATAAATTTAGGGGGGCTGCAATTTCCAACATCTTACAGTTTAAAGAAATATATCCAGATGCTAAGGAGGTAGTGTTAAACCAAAACTATAGATCAAGACAAGAGATATTAGATAGTGTGTATAGGTTGATAAAGCATAATAATCCATATAGGTTAGAGGTTACAGAAAAGATAGATAAAAAGTTAAAGGCTAGTAGTATGTTTGAGGAGATGGATGAAGATGCAGTAAATTTAGTTGTAGCAGGGAATAATAATGCTGAAGCGGAATGGGTTGCTCAAGAGATTCTTAAATTAACAGGACATGGTGATATTAAGGTGGAGGGTGATAAGACTCTTTCATACGATGAGTCTGGGCAATCTAGTTTGGTTGATAAGAGTAGTGAACAGGAATATAGATTTTCTGACTTTGCTATCTTAACCAGGACTAACTCTCAATCTGAGATATTTGTTCAAACCTTAAGATATTATGGTATTCCTTATAAATTAGGTGGACGAAGAGGTTTATATGGTAGAGATGAAATACAGAATTTAATCTCCTATCTTAAAATCCTTGTTGATTATACAGATGGTATAGCTATGTATAAACTTCTCACTATGGATATTTGGGGGCTTAGTTCTAGGGAGTTTGTGGAAGTAAATAGATTAGCAAGAGAAGAGAAAGTTTCTCTGTTTGAAGAATTGGAGAGACTATGGGGAATTAAATTAGGGGAGGATGATTGGAAGATTGAGGATTTGGATGTAGAGGAGAATGATGTTATTAATAATATCCTTTCCCCTATAAGTATATCTTCAATAAGTGATTTCTTATTAATTTTGCATAATGGTTTGAAATTGATGAGGGATCATAAACCAATTGGTGAAATCCTGTATGACTTTGTTACAGAGAGTGGATATATTAATTATTTATTAGAAAACGAGAGCTCAGAGAATCTGTTTAAAATTTCTAATATTGCTAAATTCTTTGATTTAGTTAAAGAGTTCGAAAAGAATAATTCTGGGAGTAATATCTATGAGTATGTTGATTATCTCGATTACTGTATTAAAGTAGGAGAGTCTCCAACTATTGATAGTTCTGATTTTGATGATTTTGATGGTGTGAATATATTAACAGTACATAGTTCTAAGGGTTTGGAATTTCCAGTTGTGTTTATTTCTAACTTAGTTTCAGATAGATTTCCTCCTAGAAACAGAAGTGACAGGATTCCTATACCAGATGAATTGATTAAGGAGTCACTTCCAAGTGAGGTTAGTAGTAAGGAGGAGCATCTTCGAGAAGAGAGAAGACTTTTTTATGTTGGTGCTACCCGTGCTATGGAGAGGTTATATCTTACTGCTTCGAATTTTTATGGTAATGCAAAAAGGAAGAAGAAACCAAGTATATTCCTTTATGAAATTTTAGATAGAGATTTAAAGGAGGAGTTTGATTCTCCTGTAATTGGTGGTGTGAATGAAAGTGCTAAAGAGAAACTTAGTTATTATCACAAGGATGATGATATAGTGGAAGAGGGTATGAAAGATATAGATACTACAAAAAGAGTAAGTTATTCACAGCTTAATACATATGTAGATTGTCCAAAGAAATATAGGTATGTGTATATACTTAAGGTTCCATCTAAACCACATGCTTCGTTATCTTTTGGTAGTACAGTGCATAATACATTAAAGGATTTGTATGTACTTCTTCGGGATTCTAAAGAGGGATTGGAAGGTATAGTTGAGAGGCCTACAAAAAAGACTTTACTAGATCTCTATGATAAACATTGGATAAGTAGTGGGTATGATAGTAAGGCACATGAGCAAAAAAGAAAATCTTTTGGTAAAAAGGTACTTAGTAAATATTTTGACACTCTGTATAGTGAAGATCAAAGACCATATATGTTGGAGGAATCTTTCTCTGTACATTTGGGAGAGAGCTTGTTTGTTGGGAAGATAGATAGGATTGATATAGTGGATGATAGTAAGGATGTGTTAGAGGTTGAAATTATTGATTACAAAACAGGGAAAGTTAAAAATGATATAAATATTAAGAAGGATTTACAACTACCTTTATATGCTCTTTTTGCGGAAGAGAAGCTAGGTTTAAAGGTTGTTAGTGCTAAGTATGTGTTTGTTGAACATGGTGAAGTAATAGAGGTTGATGTTTCTAGTGAGAGGAAATTGAAAGCAAGAGAGAATATTTTAGAGATAATTGAGAAGGTAAAGAAAAAAGATTTTAAGGCTACTCCAGGTTATTTATGTAGGTATTGTGATTATAGTACTATATGTGAGGACTCTTCTGTTTAGTTAAATTGACGTATTGTGTATAATACTGAGTATGAATGGATTAATTACAACTGTACATGCGAGCACTCTGTCTGAGACCCTAGGTCAAGTAGGAGAGTTTGAGAATGTCAGTACTATTGAGGGTGCAGTACAGACAATTGTAAATATTGCACTACCTTTAGCAGGTACAGTAGCCTTAATTCTGTTTGTTATAGCCGGATATAAAATAATTACTAGTCAGGGTAATCCTGATAAACTTAAGGATGCAAAAGATATGATAACTAATGCTGTCATTGGTTTAGTGTTCATACTCTTATCCGTTGGAATTTTGGTTCTTATATCTAATTTATTTAATCTTGAGGCTTTTACATAATGAAAATAAGAAAGGGGATAGATATTAGAAAAGTGATGTTTGTAACTGTGGGTGGTGTAAATATAGACTTTCACGGTTTAGAGGCTCCATGGCAAAATATCGGGGATGTTTTTTCTTCTGGAAATGGGCTTCTAGAATTTTTAGTTGGTAGTGCAGCAGTAATTGCCATCGCTATGATAATTATATCTGGTTATACACTAATTACTTCCGCAGGGGATCCCGATAAGGTAGACACTGGTAGAAAGATGTTGACAGGTTCTATTATAGGTCTGGGGATTATCTTCATTGCTGGTTTGGTTATTAAATATATATTAGGTCTCTTTGGGGTGGAGGGGTATTGAAGAACAATGAATATTTTGATAGAATTGCTTATATAATTTATATTTAATTAGTTATGAAAAAGATATTAGCTACATTATCTACATTTCCTGTTCTTATGGTCTCAAAGATTTATGCTCAAGGGTTAGAAGTAGATCCAGATAATTATGGTGGTACTACCATCCCCCTTCAGGAGCTTATTAACAAGTTTTTAAATTTTGCAGTTGGATCTGCTGCTGTTATTTGTGTTGTTGTGCTTATAGCTGCTGGTTATATGTATATTACTGCTGCCGGTGACGAAGCTAAGGTTGAGAAAGCTACAAAAACGCTAACCTTCGCAATTGTTGGACTTGCAATATGTTTTATCGCTGCATTGTTAGTGAATTTTGTAGTTGCTGATTTGTTAACGGCTTCTTAAGTAAGTTAAACAGCTTTCATGCTAGAGATTTCTATCAATCCAACAACTCATAAGAGTTTAGCAGATTTTATTCAATACTTATTGAATTATGCAATAAGTACTTCAGTTATTCTTGTTGTTGTTGCCCTTATAATTTCTGGTTTTAAGTATATGTTAGCCATGGGTGATGAAGAGAAAGTGAAGAAAGCTACTAAATCCTTAACATTTGCACTTGTAGGTTTAGTTCTTGTATTTATTGCCCCAATGTTAGTAAAATATATTATTATTTCTATATTGCAGTAAATCAGTAATTTTATTAGGAGAAGATATGAACAATGATGAACCTTTTAAATTAGATGTACTATTTGGGAGTCTTGATAAATTTTCTAGTTATCTTGTTCCTGTTGGTATTTTTCTTGCAGTGCTTATGGTAATTATCGGTGGATATATATGGATATCCTCTGCTGGTAATCCTGAGAAGGTTAAGCAGGCTCAGGGAACTTTAACCTGGGCTATTATTGGTTTGGTTTTTATTACTATTGCTGTTTTACTAATAAATCTTGTTATTAAAACAATATCAGATTTGTAGTATAATTTTCTAATGAGAAAACTGCCTGTAATACAATTAATAATATTCTTTTTTCTTTCAACCCTCTTCTTACTATCCCAATATACACTGGTATATTCCGGTCCTGAAGACGACTTAGAGAATGAAATCGAAAATACCCAAGAAGAAGTGGAAGAACAAGAATCTCTTTTAGAAAGTATTGAGGCTAGGATTTCTGAGATTACTAGTAGTAACTATACTGTTTCTCAACAGATAACTATGTTAAATGGTGAGATAACAAAGATGCAGGAAGCTATTGATCTAAAAGATGCGGATATTGAGGAAAAATTAGAAGAGATTGCTGCTAAAGAGGCTATACTTTTAGAGAAGAAAAGCCTCTTATCTTCTGTATCTAGCCAATTATATGTTGAGGGGAGGCTTAATTCTATAGATTTCTTTTTTTCTAGTAGTCGTATAGATGAGGTAATACGAGTACTTTTTATTAAAAA
>DOZG01000095.1 GCA_003518125.1 Patescibacteria group bacterium | reverse complement strand
GTTGAGAATATTCCTTCCATCAGATCCTCACTAGATATTGAGCTATTCACCCAATATATATGACCTACAGGTAATAGATACTCTGTCAAAATTGTATTCTCATCTACACCGTAATCAATCTTTACATCTGCCTCATTCTCATTCTCTACAATGTTAAATCTAGGAACCTCATTAAACATAACCCGATTTAGATCTATGATTATCTGATCCTCATACTCACTCTTAACTAACTCATCAATGTATATATCAAAGGTTTCGTAAGTGATTTGGACTGACTTATCTTTGAATATGAAAAGTAAAGCATGTTTCAGTAAAACCTTGTCTGTTGCATAGAAGTAGAGAAAAATACCTAAAAATGATATAATAAGGGTAGGTAGATATATATGCCATTTAGCCTTTCCCTTTCTTAACTTTCGCTGTTTTATATCGATATTCCTCATTTATATAGATAGTAACATATTTATATAAAAATTGTATTAAGTGATACTGAATAATAAAGGATAGTGTATGGTATAATATATTATAGGGTATAATATAAACTTATATTAAAAATAATGAAGAATACCTTACAAATAAACAAAAAGAAGATATTACCTGTCATTACAGGTGTTTTATTTGTGGCATTAACCCTTAAAAGCGTTAATGAGATATCCCCTACCTCTATTCTAAACCAAGATCTCTCTGGTGAAATTACAGTATATGCTGCTAACACAGTAAACATTGAACAGATGAATATTGAAAACTTGGATGTAGATAAGAGTAAAGGAACTGCTACATACACAGGTAACTCCTCAATAGACAGCCAAACTGAAAATATTAGAAAGTATTTGAATAAGAGAAACTCTCCGCTTGCCAAATATGCTGAAGAGTTTGTAAAAGCTGCAAATAATTACGGTATTGACTACAGATTAGTTGCTGCTATCTCAGTTGTAGAATCCAGTGGTGGTATATATTGTTTTAGACCTTACAATGCTTGGGGTTGGGGTAAAAGTGGATTTAACTCCTGGAAAGACGGTATATGGGCTGTATCAAAAGGTCTTTCTAAATACTACTCTAGTGGTGTAAATACTCCTAGAAAAATTGCATATAGATACTGTCCTCCAAATGCTGTAAAGTGGGGAAATAACGTATCATACGTTATGAACCTTATAGAAAATCAATAAAACATGCAAACTAAACTAGCAAAGTATACTATTAAATACCTCAACAAGGAGGAATATCATCATTTGAAAAATGAAATTTTTATTAATAATAGTTACAGCTTTGAAACAACTAAGCAAGAACCTCTAATTATAGATGTTGGTACATATATTGGCATATCTATACTCTACTTTAAAAGAGATTTTCCAAATTCAAGGATAATTGCTTTTGAACCTAATCCAATAGCAGTACAAACACTCAATGAGAATCTTTTTACTAATTGTATCGACAATGTCGAAATACACGAAAGTGCAATATGGATAGAGGATGGTAGTAAGAAGATGTACTTAGATAAAACAGGAAAAGATAGATATTCAGTTGCTTCATTCGTAAAAAATGCATGGGATGGAACTATAAAGAGTGAGATGATTACTGTAAAGACAGAAAAACTTAATAAATATCTTAACCAAGAGGTTGACTTACTTAAACTTGATATAGAGGGAGCTGAACAGAAAGTACTGAAAAGTATTAAAGGATATTTTGGTAATATTAAAAACATTATCTTTGAATATCACCCAATAAAGGATCAAGATATAAGAAAGATACTGGAACTTCTACAAACCAATTATAATATTTCCGTATACCAAGAAGGTAAAGAAATTAAAAAGAATATTCCACACAACAAGCTTCTGATAATTAAGGCTACCTGTAAAAAGTAAGGATCTTTCCAAGAACTCTACCCCATTTCCCCTTAAATATTTCATAGAGTGCTTCTCCCAACTTTTCAGGTTCATGTCTTACTAAACTTCGAATTAGGGTATCTCCTTTATCTTTCTTAATCATAGAATTAGCCACTAAATCTGTTCTAATGATTACTCTTCCACTATTTTTCTTAAGGTCGTCTTTAAATACATTCTCACCCTCTGCGATATATCTCTCCAATGCTTTCGCTGGTAATTCCCCATTATTAACTAAGACATAATCAAATTTTCTTCCTATATATCCTTCCATCGTTTCAAGCATACTGTTTTGTGTAAATCCTCTAGTTTGTCCTATTTTAGACATAAGGTTAGGAATAAAGATAAGTTTAGCTCCTGTTTTTTGTAAAGCTTCTGAAATACCTGGAACAATAATATTAGCAAGAGTAGTTGTATACATATCTCCAGGACCAATTACAATAAAGTGTGCTGTTAATATGGCATCTACAGCTTCCTTAAATGCAGTGACCTGTGAATTAAGGTAAAATTTCTTAATATTCTTGTGAACCTTTGGAGCATCAATAAGATGCTCTCCTTGTACTTTTGTACCATCATCATACTCTGCAACTAGTTCAGTATTATCAAATGTCACTGGTAAAATTCTACCTCTCACACTGAATAAATACTTAAAGGCTTCAATAGCCCCCATTTCAGAACCGGTAATATCTGTCATCGCTATCATTAATAAATTTCCAAGAGTATGTCCTTTTAAACCATTTCCAGTAGAAAATCTATATGTAAATAAATCACGAATCCAACCATTTTCATTTTCTTCTGATAGTGCAATTATGGACTTTCTTAAATCACTCAGTGGTAATACACCAAACTCATCACGAATAACAGCATTACTTCCACCATCATCCATCATACCTACAATGATCGATAAATCTAAATCCTTATGTAGTTTAAGCCCTTTCAAAACATTCGATGTCCCAGTACCTCCCCCTATTAATGTAATGTTCATACCTCATTATACATCAAGATTTCATCAACACAATATGGTATAATCAGTCATTAATATGATATTTTCCTCAATATGGCTTTAAAAGTTGGATCGAAGGTTTTCTACCCTACACATGGTGCTGGTTGGATAAAAGATAAAAAATATATAGAGTTTAATGGTGAAGAAAAAGAATATTTTGAGTTTGATCTAATCAATAGTCCCTTAGCTATTTCCACTCCTGTTGAAAATATGGCAATGCTTGGTATTAGACCAGTACTTAAATCTGCAGAGATTAAATCAAAAGTTAAAATTCTTAAAAAGACTCCTACAAAAGATCCTAAGAATAAGGATTTTAATGAATTACTATCCATCTTTGAGAATCTAAACAAAAATGCTAATATGGACTCCGGAATTAAAATTATACAGTATTGTAACTTCGTTAAGAAAAAGAGGATAGAGGATGGAAGGCTAATACCTGTCACTATCGAAAAAGAACTGGATAAGGCAATTCTGGATATAGTTGGAGAACTAGCAGTATCCGCTGGCATCAAACTCACAACTGCAGCCACCCAATTAATGGAAGCTTCTGGTATAAAAGATATCACAGTAGTAGACTAATAATCCTTATTCACCTTTCTCTACCGTAATAGATACTTTTGCATTCCCTAGTTCGAATCTATTACCCATCACACTATCCCCTATCTTAAATTCCATAAGTTTTAAATCTTCTTGTTTTTCTATAATATATTTCTCAATTATATTCCGGACTTCGCTTTGATCAATATTAACTGTAAGTTTCACTCTATCTTCATAATTAATATTATCCCCTTTCTTACGAGCGTTTTGGTACTGTCTTACAAAATCATTGATATATCCCTCTTCAATAAGTTCATCTGTAAGATGTATATCTAACGTTATATACTCTTCATCCTCACCAATTGTAATCAAACTCTCCCCTTCGATAGCTTTCTGGCTATACTCAATTTCCTTTACATTAAGTTCAGATTGTATAATATCCCTAAGAAAATCTTTCTCAATTGCTACGTATGCCTTGGATAATGGTTGTCTTAATTTAAGACCATTATCTTCTCTAATTTTAAGACCACTAGAACAGATATCTCTAACTGTTTGCATATCCTTCAGTAACTCCTCATCAATGTCCTTTTTGGTAAACACAGGGTAATCCTCCAAATGTACAGATTCCTTTGCCCCATCAACTTCTGTCTTCACCACAAGATTTTGATATATTTCTTCAGTCAGAAACGGCATTTGTGGTGCAAATGTTTTCGAGAATAACACCATAGTTGCATACAAAGTTTGTAATGCATCTGTATTACCATCAGCAAACCTATTCCTTGATCTTCTAATCCACCACTTAGATATATTATCTATACATGGTTGAATTAACTTAACAGATGATGGAATATCATAACTTTCTAAAGCCTGTGTATACTTCATGGTAGTCTGTTTCATATATAACTCCATCCACTTATCCAATTTCTCCTGTGATGTAAACTCTGTTGTAATTGGTGTCCAGTTATGCATATTCGCATACAACGATAAATATCTGTAAGTATTCCAAATTGGAATTAGAATATCCTTTGCTTGATCATTGAGAATATCATCAGACCAATGAATATCACCACCAACCATAATTGGACTAGACATTAGATAAAGTCTTAATGCCTCTGCACCTTTCTCCTCTAGAACAGCTTTAGGATCAGGGTAGTTCTCATATGATTTACTCATCTTCCTACCATCGTTACCAAACATTACTCCATGACAGATTACATTCTTGTAAGGAATATTATCAAAAAGAATTAAAGATATCCTAAAGAGTACATTAAACCAAGCTCTAATTTGTCCAGTATATTCAACGATAAAATCAGCAGGATAGGCTTCTTCAAAAGCTCTTTTGTTTTCAAATGGATAATGATGCTCTGCAAACGGTACACTGCCAGAATCCATCCAACAATCTAAGACTTCAGGAATTCTATGATACTCTTTTCCGTCTTTTTTAAACACTAACTTATCACACACATCCCTATGAAGGGTCATTTTCTTTCCATCAACCCTGTACTCCAACTTTCCATTCCCTAGTTCAACTTTCTCAACCTGATCTGTATACTCCATCATCTCCTCTATACTCCCTACCACTATTTGTTCTCCATCTTTACTTTCCCATACAGGCATAATGGTTGCCCAGTATCTGTTACGAGATACCGCCCAATCAGGAGCAGTCTCTAATACATTCTTAAACCTTTTTTTGAATATATCAGGTATCCAATTGATCTTCTTCTGTAATTTAAGCATTTTAGGCTTGATCTTTTGAATATTCACAAAATATGAATCTTGGGACATATATATTAACGGATTCTTACCTCGGTAGAATGGTAACCTATGCATATATTTTTCACTTCGAAGTAACTTCCCCTGTTTTTCTAAATCTTTTGTAATCATTGAGGAAGCGTCTCGAATGTACACACCTTTCCAATCCCCATCTTGCATATTCCCAGCCTCATCTATATGCACCACAGCACTTAATCCTAATTTTTTACCTAGATTGAAATCCACTTCACCAAAACCAGGTGCAATATGTAATATCCCTGTACCTTCATCTTCGGTTACATCTTCTGAAAGATATATATGCCAATCTTTTTCATTAGATTGATCCACAAAGAAGTTGTAAGCTGGTTCATACTCAAGACCCTCAAACTCTTTTCCTTCAAGTTCATGCACAACCTCGTACTCCTCTTTCTCAAATGTATATTCTAATCTATCAGTTGCTACTACTACATATTCCCCTTTAAATCTCACTATTGAATATTTTAGGTTCTCACTCAGTACTAAAGCAAAATTAGCTGGTATAGTCCATGGTGTAGTTGTCCAAGCAATCACTCTTAATGGTTTACCTTCTGTATATTTCT
>DOZG01000094.1:6676-13049 GCA_003518125.1 Patescibacteria group bacterium | reverse complement strand
GATGCATGGGAAGCAGATAGAGGGTCAATATGAGGATATATATGGTTTAGATGTAATAGATAAGGTAATCGGTATTGACCAATCCCCTATTGGACGTACACCAAGATCTAATCCAGCGACATATACAGGAGTATTTACACCAATTAGAGAACTCTTTGCCAGTACGCCAGAAGCTAGGACCAGAGGGTATAAAGCGGGAAGATTCAGCTTTAACAAAAGGGGTGGAAGATGTGAAAAATGTAAGGGAAATGGTCAAATTAAGATAGAAATGCAATTTTTACCAGATATGTATATTACTTGCGACCAATGTCATGGAAAAAGGTACAATGATGAGGTCTTAGATATTGACTACAAAGATAAAAATATATCTGAGGTACTTAATATGACTGTAGATGAAGCATTAGAGCTTTTTCAAAACATCCCTAGTATTACAAGAAAGCTTATTGTACTACAAGAAGTTGGTCTTGGATATATTCGACTTGGCCAATCAGCACCCACACTCTCTGGTGGAGAATCACAAAGAATCAAACTATCAAAAGAGCTGGCTAAAATGACTAGAGGACATACAATATATATACTCGATGAGCCGACTATAGGTCTCCACTTCTATGATGTAGATAAACTCCTCATACTACTCCGAGGGTTAATTGAGAAGGGAGATACAGTGATAATTATTGAACATAATCTAGATGTAATTAAACAGGCAGACTGGATAATTGATCTTGGACCTGAAGGTGGAGAAAAGGGAGGATACATTGTAGTACAAGGCAGTATTGATGATATTAAAAACTGTAAAAAGAGTTATACTGGTCAATGGTTGCTGAAAAAGAGTAATTAAACCTTTAAAAAAGGAATTAAATCACTCAGAGCTACTAGACTAGACTCAGATTCATTTCTTTTCTTCACTTCTACAGACTCCTGAGAAAGAGTTCTATCACTCACAACTATTCTGAATGGACAACCAATCAAATCAGCATCTACAAATTTCTCTCCAGCGCTTATATCATCTCTATCGTCCCATAATACCTCAAATCCATTTGTTTCCAACTCCCTCTCTAGTTCTTTCGCACGTTTATATCCATCATCTCCAATATGTAGTAACTGTATGTGAAACGGTGCTACTGCATATGGCCAAACTATCCCGTTTTCATCATGGCACTTTTCAACTAACACACCGAGTACACGTGTTATACCAAGTCCATAACAACCCATAAGAATAGGCTTTTCTGAACCATCCTTATCAATAAAAGTATACTTAAGAACTTTTGTAAACTTATCAAATAGAGGAAATATATTGCCCACTTCACTAGCTTTAAAGGTGTCATACACTTCGTTTGTTTCACAAAAAAGATCTCCTTCTTTAGCAATTTTTATATCATAGAACTTTTTAGGTTTTTCAACATCCCTACCCCAGTTCACATTTAGTATATGATAATCAGTACGATTTCCACCACATTCAAAGTTTATAAGTGGTTCGATAGCATCATCCAAGTAAACTGGAACTCCTTCCTGTAAATTTACGATACCTGCATACCCTATTTTTGCACCAGTTACTCTTTTTACTACCTCATCCGAAGCCAACCTTATTTTAGTACAACTGATAATCTTCATTAACTTAATTTCATTAATATCATAATCCCCCCTTAGTGCTACAATCACTACTGGTTGTTCTTTACTATCGGTTTCAAATATTAAAGTTTTAACTGATTGATTTGCCTCTATATTAAATACCCTACAAAGATCTTCAACTCCGATTACTCCAGGTTCATTCTTATACTCAATCTTTTTCATTTCACTATCTTGTGGTACTTCAGGAGCCTTAGATGACGCAACCTCCCTATTAAAAGCTTCTTTAGTACTTGGTACCTGGAATATTAAATCCTCTCCATTATCACACTTTGTTTGAAATTCATGCGAGAATTCGGTTGTAAATGTGCCACCAGAAGCAGCTGCTAATACAGTATCTTGTTTAATACCCAACTTCTCAAATATATTCCAATATGATTGTTTAACCTTCTCGTAGTACTCTCTGAAATCCTCAATAGAGGTATGGAAACTGTATAAGTCTTTCATTATAAATTCCCGCCCTCTTAATAGCCCTGACTTAGGCCTAGCCTCATTCCTATACTTTGTTTGTATTTGATAGAGTGCAAATGGGAAATCCTTATAACTCCTTCTAAACTTCTTAGCTAAAGGTGTGACTATTTCTTCATGTGTAGGATTTAATATATATTCAGCACTATTAAACCTCCTAGAGAGTTCGTTAGCACCACTAACTTTAAAAAGGTTATCTACTTCCTCTAATCTTCCAGTATTAATCCAAGCTTCTTTTGGCGATAACCCAGGCATTAAGATTTCTACACCTATTTTATCCATTTCCTCTCTTACAATATTCTCTATCTTTCGTAATATCCTGTTCCCTAGTGGTAAGAATGTATATACTCCAGACATAGTTTGATCAATAAAGCCTCCTTTAATTAGTAATGTTGCATTAACAGAGTCATACTGTTTTGCATTCTTATCTGTTTTAGTAAATATCTGAGAATATTTCATCTATATTGATTATTCTAACAGAATATAGGATAATTTGGCAATGACAGAAGATGGTGAATCTAAAATATTAAGATTACCACTCCCACCAGAGATTCTACAAAATCTTAAATATTTCCCGATGGAGGTTTCTGTAGCACTATCACAACAATTGACTCCTGGATATGAAAGTAAGCCCGATGAAAATGGCTGGGTTATCAAGCATTACAAAGAGAAGGGAACTAGCTATATTATGATAGAAAACGAAGATGTTGATAAAACCTTAGATAATGATGAAATCTTATTTGATATTACAATCGCCCATCTAGAAGATGGTAAAGAAATCAGAAAAGTTACAAGGATTGCTTCCAGAAATCGGGAACAAGTTGGACAATACCTTTACGATCCGGAAAATAATTCTATACAACCTTTGGCCCAAACCCCCAATGCCGAGCAGCTTTAGCTAATGCTGAGTCTGGATTAGCTACTATCCAATCCTTCATATCCATTCTATTCATAGAAAGATCTCTAGCCTGTACTACAGCCTCTACACCAGCCTCTATACCCCATGGATGACCTAACACTCCTCCTCCACACTGTATCATAATATCTTCACCCAATTGTTTAATAACTTCTTCCAAAGAACCCGGATGTAAACCACCCGAAGCAACATGCCACACAGGCTTCATACCAAACCAGTTTTGACCCAAAGTCATACTAGAAAAAGGAGTTATATCAGCTTGTAAAACATCTTTTACAAATTTTGATTCACCGTAATTTTCCATTTTAGTTTTAGGAGCACCACCATGAAGTGAATCAACACCAAGTAAACGCATAAGTTTGGCAACAACAATCATAGACATAGAAAAATCTTTGATCTCACTCCTATCATGCACTCCAGGACCACTCTCCCTACTAAAAAGACTATGCATTGCCCTATGTGCATGTATAGCTAAACCTGGATTCTTTAACCTCATTGTATGTACTGCACTAAAACCAGTAACGACAACATCTAACATCATCCATCTACCACCCTCTGCTTTAATCATATCTGCCCTTTCTAACATCGTATCAATATTGCTATGGGTTACATTACATAAATAGAACTTTTTCCTACCAGTTCTCTCTTCAATATCTCTCCTAACCTTATGTACCAACTTAACTCTATCTTCAAACTTATTAAAAAATAGACTAGTCAAATTCTCATCATCCTTTATACCCTGATACTCACCATTAGCTGCTGTAAACAATATCTTCGCAAGATTAGCATGTTCTTTGGCAGTCCTACCTACCTTCGGTTTAGCCACAGTACAAAGTATTGGACCCTTAGGAATTTCTAACTGCTCACGAATACCATCCACACCAAATGCAGGACCGGGCATAGATTCTACCCACTCTCTAGGAAAACGAATATCTAAACATCTAAAAGCTTTCAACATCCCCATTCCCCCAACATTACCTACAACACCAGCAAGTAAGCCTGAAAGATTTCCTGTCTCAAACAATTCTTTCTTATACGCAATCTTAAAAGTCTTATTCTGAGGATCTAAATCAAAGGCTACAGCCCTCATCTTCCTAGCCATCTTTACCCCACTATCTTTTCCATCATATACCTTGGTCCATGTACCAGTAGAACTCTCTGCTGCACAAGCAGCTACAACTGTCTCGAACTGGTCCATTGCTATGCCATCAGTTAATTCAATATCTAATAGGGATATTATATAGTCCTCATCAGGGTTCTTTGGTTTCCACCCCTTTGGTGCAATATATCCAGAGTGATACGGATCACTTTTATCCTCTTTTTTACCAAATATCATTGGTAGATTATTTAAATTTAAATCTTAATAGCAACATTATGACAACCAATTACAGAAGAATCTTGCTCGCCTACTTCTTTTGCGTATGTGTATGAATACATATTACCATTTTTTGCAGATTCATAGTTATCTATACCAGAATTTATAATATTCGCAATACCGTAATTTCTAGATATGTAATCTGTAAAGACACCAATGAAGTTAAAAGCTCTTTCCTTATCTAAATATTCATCAAATCTTCCATTTAACAATCTAATCTTTTCTTTGCTTAGTTTGTAGTTTTTTTGTGTAATATGAGGATAGATATATACAACATAATCACTAAGATCATTACGCTTCAGAAAAGACGAAGTATACAACATTACATGCTTATGGAATTCTTGTAAAATTTGCGGGGAACCAAGATGCATGACTACTGATACATTAGTATTCTTAGATTTAAGTACCACAATTGCACAATCTCTAGGAGCTACAACCATACCAATATTCATATCTAAACTCTCAGAAACTATTATAGCATGAGCTCTAATAGGTATACTCATATCATTATCTCTTCTTGAAAATAAAACTTTTAAAATCCGGTTATTAACCTCAAGAAAAGTATTCCCTAAGGGACATGTTAAAGAAAGAGATCTATCTATACCAAGAAGATTTCTAACATTAGCATCCTTCTTAAGGATTAAATCATATTCATTATTGTCTTTTGCAAAAGACAGATTCATATTACCCCATATGGCATTATCATAGGTAACCAGATTGGATGTATTAAAAGAATCTCTCAGAGACTTAAAATATCCTATTCCCTTTTCCTCATCTATTACAAAATCTTGCATATAATATATAATACAACCATGTTAGAACAATTTGCAAAACAAAGTAATCTACCAGAATATAAAATTGACCAGTTTAATAATCAATATTACAAACAAGCAATATCATCATTTGATGAATTAACCACCTGGTCTAAAGATTTAAGAGAATTACTCAAGCAACAGGTAGATTTCTCTTCTCTAACCCACATTAAAGATCACTACTCCTCTGATGGAAAAACTATTAAAACAGAATTTAAAACTAAGGATGGTTTTAATATTGAAGCAGTGCTAATGCAATATAAAGATGGTAGGAATTCTGTATGTGTAAGCTGTATGAGTGGTTGTCCTGTAGGCTGTTCCTTCTGTGCCACAGGTATAATGGGTTTCAACCGTAATCTATCCTATAAGGAAATAATAGACCAAATCTTACATTTTCAGAGAATTCTTGTACCTAAAAACCAAAGAGTTACGAACATAGTATATATGGGAATGGGAGAACCTATGCTTAATATAGAAAATGTTGAGAAATCAATTGATATTGTTAATGATAAAGATAAATTGGGTATAGGAATTAGACATGTAACAATCTCTACAGTCGGCTATGTTCCACAGCTCAGAGGATTCTTTAATAAAGGGTATACTCCACGACTTGCAATTAGCCTACATGCACCTAACCAAAAGCTTCGTACAAAAATTATGCCCACAATTTCTAATTTACACCCTCTAGAACAACTTATGAACTTTTCTACATGGTATGAAAAGACTTTTAACAAGCGCATTACCTACGAATATATACTCATCAAAGAAGTGAATGATCAACCAGAACACGCCATAGAATTATCCAAACTACTTTTCAAAAGATTAGCTCTTGTAAATATAATAAAATTTAATCCATCAAAGGAATTAAAATACAAAGCGTCCTCAAATAAAACAGTAGAGAGATTTGTTAAAATCTTAAATAATCGTGGCATAAAAACAACAATTAGATATTCAATGGGTAAAGATATCGGTGGAGCCTGTGGTCAACTACATTCTATCAACAGTGGTAATACCAAGTAAATTAAGCCCCGTCTTCATAATCTCGGTAGTAGACTCGACAACGGCAAGTAAAAACTTCTGATCTTCCTGATTTGCCTTAAGTACACTTACATTCTGATAAAATCTATTAAAGCTCTGACCTAATTCAAACAAATATGTACATATTGTACTTGGAGC
>DOZG01000094.1:0-6633 GCA_003518125.1 Patescibacteria group bacterium | reverse complement strand
CCAGTATCACCATCAAATTGAATATCCTTCTTAAGATCAAAAACAATATTCTTACCAACTGAAACTCTTAGGAACGCGTATTTAATAGCAGATATGGCAATCTTTTCTGCCAAGCCATCAACATTCTTTTCCTCTACCTTATTATTCTCCATCATTAGATTAACTACGGATTTCTTTACCATACTTAAGAGTTCTTCTGCACCAACAACACCACCTTTTCTACTAGCCATTTTCTTCATATCTGGTGATGTTATCAAACCATGAGGTATATGTTTTGACACCATAGCAATATCTGGCGAAAGCTTACTAAGAGCATCAAAGACTACTTTAAAATAGCCAACCTGTTCCTGACCAGTTATCATTATCGATTCATCCCACTTACCCTTAGAACCCTTCCTTTTTGCTAAACCTATATCTTTTGCCTCATATGTTGGTAATCCAAATCTGTTAATAAAAACTCTGGTATGCAAACCTTTCTTTGGATCACCCTCATATATAACCGCCCCATCGTCCTTTTTAAATATACCATTTTCAATATTTCCCAATACCATCTGATATCCATCTTCACCCACCCCACCTTCAAAGAAGTAGTAATCAAACTTAGTCCCTAATACATTATAGATCTTCTCAAAATAATCTAAACACCACTCTCTTCCTTTGGTATACCAAACATTCACTCCCATACTATTAAATTCTTTAAACTCTTTTTGTGGAATTGAAGAGTAGCATAATTGATAAATATAGTAATTAAGATCTTGAATTCTTTTCATTGCATCCTTATCTTCTAAATCATCATAGTACTCAGATCCAAGTACGTATGCCTTCCCCAACCAATCAACCCTTTCAACTAAATCAAGCTTTTCAATATCTTTAAAACTAATACTTTCTTTATCTAAAAGTCTTTCAATACCCCACATAGTTTTTGCAACATGCAATCCTACATCTCCTTGATAATTAGCACGTTTAACATCAGCTCCTGTAGCCTCCTGCAATCTTGAGAAGGACTCTCCTACAATATTAGTATACAGATGACCTACATGCATCATCTTAAAAGGGTTAGGATCTGTATATTCAATTAGAATCTTCTTACCCTTCTTAATATCTGATTTGAGATACTCTACCCCACCCATATCTAAAATCTTCTTAAGCTCTCCCTGTAAGTACTGTGCAGAAAGAAAGAAGTTAATAAAACCAGAACCAGCAACTTCAACTCTTTCTATCTGTAAACTACTCTCCAAACTATCTACTATGCTTTGTGCTATCTCTTTTGGATTCTTTTTCTCCTTAGAGGCTAATTTCATTGCTATATTAGTAGTGTAATCTCCATTTTCAAGATTATTTGATTGTTCTACTACAATATCACTACCATTCAAGTCAATATTTAGGTTAGATAAGGATTGAGATATTAGTTTTTGTATTTCTTTTGTAATCATTACAGCATTTTAACACATTTATACGCACCCGGAAGGAGTCGAACCCTCAACCCTCGGTTCCGAAGACCGATGCTCTATCCAATTAAGCTACGGGTGCTTAGGATATTGGTGTATTTTATCACAATATCAATATATCGGGGTAACCCGACTCGAACGGGCGACCTCTACGTCCCGAACATAGCGCTCTAGCCATCTGAGCTATACCCCGTTTAACCATTTCTCAACCTCTTTTAAAGATATCTCTAAACGATCTTTGAATACGACATCAGTGATACTTAAATCTATCTTACCTGCGTATTCTTTTACAAACTTTTCATGTTCATTATAATTTTTATCAAACTCCGCATCTTGATACAAATAACCTTTATACTTATAAATCTTCTTCAGAAAATCTTTTGATAAGTTAATACTAATTAAAAACAGCTCATATCCTTCTAATTGAGAGAATATCTCTTCCCCTTTTCTATCAATCGAAGCATCTAATATAAAAGATCTTCGCATTTTTAACATCCTTTTTAATCTTTCCAGAGATCTTCTCTCAAATTCCTCTATATCAAAAACCCTTATATCCTCACGAACTTCAGTCCTAATAATATCCCTATTAAATATCGGTAATCCCAAATTCCAGCTTAGATAATTTGCGATAGGTGATTTGGAAGAGCCAATGGGACCAGCAAATAGTATAACCTTAGAGTTTTTCATAAACCTTTTTTACATTTTATATATACGTACCTGACCGGAATCGAACCGACAACCTTTGGTTCCGCAAACCAATGCTCTATCCAGTTGAGCTACAGGTACTTAATATATAGCTATTCTACAATATAATCACCATATTCCCAAGTAAGAATATATGGAATACCTAAATCCATGAAATTATTCAATGTTTCAATATGGGGATGCCCAAACTTATTATCCTCCCCACAACTACAAATAGCGAATTGAGGAATAGTAGTAAGTAAAAACCTTTGACTAGAAGCAGTCTTCGAACAGTGATGACCAGCCTTTAAAACATCTATATCCGTAATATCAACCCTGGAGTAATCATGAAGAATATCCTCTACTTCAACCTCTGCATCTCCCATGAGTAAAACTCTCTTATCCAACCATTTTACTAACATAACAATCGAATCATTATTCAAATTCTTATCCAATATACCAACTCTAGGCCATAATATATCAATATGTATACCACCATATTCTAAAATATCTCCCATACTCACATCAATATGGTTGTACTCCCTAAACTCACTACAAAGATCTTTACAATTAACAGACAAGATAAACAAACCAACCTCATACCTTTCAAGAAGATATTTAATACCCATATAATGATCATCATGCATATGAGTAATGACTACAACATCAATCACTTTGTCATTCCATCGCATATACTCCCCCATCCTATATACAACAGTATCATCACCACCCCCATCAATAAGTATTTCAAAATCGTCTTTTTGGATTAAGGTACTATCTCCTTGACCTACATCAAAAAAGATGATGCGCTCATTACTACTAAATACACTATACGAATATACCCCGCAAAATATCCAGAAAATACTCTCCAATATCCTTAAAGTTTTAGAAATTGTAATATTTTTTAACATAGTAATTCTCGCTATCTATAGGATAGAAATATATACAAAAAACAATCAGAAATACACCTATTAATCCACCAATTAACTGATTCTCAACATCTATATAGCCCCATTCCACAGAGCCAACACTAACCACTATCTTTTCAAAAATCTTTAATTGAAAATATGGTACTGAATATATATATTGACCAATAGTTGTTGAAATAAATGAAGATATTAATGCAATTACCCCATAAAACATAGTTGACTGTGTAAGAGGAAGTATTAATACATTGGCAAATATTGATACCAAGGACACTTTCCCGAAAATAGATATAGACACAGGAAGTGTTGCTAATGTACAACTAAGAGTAGCAAAGAAATACTCTTCTATCCAACTTCCTACCTTCTTAATACCAAAAATTCTCTTTATACACTCTGTAATGCTGGGTAGGAGGTAAACTAATCCTAACGTAGCTAGTATTGATAACTGAAAACCAATATCAAACAAGATCTTAGGGGTAACTAATATTAAAATGAGAATCCCTGTTGGAATTAATAAATGTATATTCCTTACATTACCAGAAATTAATGCAAGTATCGTAATTGAACCCATAACAGTAGCACGAAGTATGGATGCACTAAGACCACTAAAAATACAGAATAACCAAATCATAACTAATGAAAATATTAAACTCTGTTTCTTTTTTAAGAAACTAAATAACCTATTACACAACAGAATTAATATAGTCACATTATATCCAGAAGCTGCAATAATATGAGTAGTTCCACTAACTCTAAGATGTTCCTCAAAATCTTCACTAAAGGCTCTTTCTGATCCAAACAAAATACCAACTAAAAGAGATGCTTGAGGTTCAGGCATATTCCCCTCTATATTTTTACTTAGACCATCCCTAAAAGCTCTAAGACCCCTTTTAAGAGAAAGAAAGTAATCAGATACCTCTCTATAATCAAAATCATATCTACATTCTTTAACTTTTAATCTACTACCGTATAAGTATATATTTTTGTTCCTCAAATACCCACGATAATCAAAATCTTGAAAATTTTCTGGCTCAGATAACCCACCATATACTTCACATACATCTCCAATATTTAAATCTTCGAACCAATTAATATACCCAATCCCTCTTACACCATCATATTGAAAAATAATTTCTTGCTTATCCCCCTTACTTCTAGAAACCTCCTCGATTTTTATCAAAAACAGCCCCTCAGCCCCCGTGAAAGCAGCACTGTTTTTACTATTCTGGAAATCCATACATACACACATGACCAATCGAAATAGAAGTAATATCAACACAGACAAAAATTGAACACTCTTTGCACCACTTAACAACCCTTCATTCTGTCTCCGTGAAAATTCCACATAGTAAAACAATACACATAGAAGATAAATAAGTATAGAAATTGATAAAAATAATAGAAGTTTCTGTAGATTAAACTCATTAGAAAAAATGTTTTTATAAATTCTAAGAAATATCCAATTGAAGAAAATCGAAAAAAGTGCAATAAACAAAATTGGAATATTTCCAACATACTCTATCAGAAGTATGAAACATTTGTATAAATACTTAAATTTTTGTAAAACATTTTCCATCTAATATACACAGATATCATTTTTGAACTTTTCATATGTAGCTTCCCCTATTCCACCCACATTAAGGATGTCTGATGTTTCACTAAAAGGCCTAGCATCTATGATCTTTTGAGCTGTTGATTCACCTATGCCGTCCAACTCCATTAATTCCTCTTTAGTTGCAGTGTTAATATTTATACATGTATCAGAGTTGGTAGTAGTGGTATCGTCATTATTCGCTGTACTACCGGCATTCTCAACCTGATCGATATATTGCACATTTCTTATTTCGCAATACACATCTTCTTCAAAAGGAATATATATTTTCTGATGATTTGATAAAGAAGAGGATAAATTCATCCTCATTGATACAAATTTGTGAGCAACACCCTCTACAAAACCTTTCGCATGATTCACAGCATCGATGATTACACTACCCTCCTCAAAGCAGTAAACTCCTGGAGACTCAACTGCACCAGCGATATCAACAGTGATCTGACATTGAGAAACAGGGAGTGAAACACTCACCCCTAATGTATCACTTTCTTCTTCATTCTGGGATTTCTCTTTGACAACATTTGTAAGAAGTTCCTTCTCATTTTCACCAGTTATCTCTAATTCACTACAATCACATACAGCCTCTGGAAGAAGTAATAGGGTTAGACATGCACCAATCAGGAGACCAACTACGAATGAAATGATAATGTATATTAGGAAATTTTTATCCTTTGGTTGATCCATAACTACATATTAGCAAGTAGTTATGAACTTCAGATGAACAGGGTTATTCTTCAATAATAAGTATTGAGCTTATAGTTACATCATTAATTGGTTTATACTCTTCTACTGCAACTTTTTCAATTGCATCGACTACAGAAAACCCACCAATAACCTCACCCATTACAGTATAATCAGAAAGTTGAGAAACATCAGCACCCTTGGGAACTATAAAGAACTGGCTTCCATTCACCATAGATACAGAATATTCATCCACCTCTATATCATTCACATCTTGTTCCAATTCGTACCCAGGATTACCATTCCCATCCCCTATATGATCTCCTGCTTGTAATACAAAATCTGTAATTACTTTATGGAATTTTAATCCATCATAGAAGTCTTCGCTTATTAGAAAAAGGAAACTGTTTACTGCATTAGGTGCTTTGTCTTCGTATAAATCTATCTTAATATCACCATATATAGTTCTTATAACTACTTTATAATCAACCCCTTCCTCTATCATTACTTCTGGTTGGGTATATAGGTCTTCATATACAGTAGTTGGAGTGATATTTAAGATACCATTGTTTATAAAAAATACCCCTACTACAGACATAACTAATAATCCTAGAGTAAGAAGGATTATCTTTTTATTATCCTTTACCATATCTTTTGCAAGTCCCATCTATTTAAAAGATTAAATTAGATAACTATAAGTAGATAATTATCAATTACCTACCCACCAGAAACTTTGCTCCTGCCCACTACTATCAAACCATTTCCCATGTCTCATTACTTGGTCCATTGTAGGACCATCTTGGTAATTAATAGTAACATTAGAAATATACGGAGTAATATTAGTATCACTAGTTGTGACTATAGCCATATATTGTATATATCTATTTACCGTAGAAGTTATATTAGCAGTAGCACTTGGATTACTAAGATACTCACTACGCCTAATATCATCTATCCATACATTTCTTCCTTCGTTTCCATCGAGTATTTTAAAAGAGATATTGGTCGTTGCATTAATATCATCACTTCTTACATTAGACAAATCCATATACTCTTTTTGCCATTTAAACACAGTTGCTTTTACGGTATATCCGCCACTAGGAAATGTAGAACCTGTATCCCAAGCATCTACCTCTACAGCTCCTGTACTTTCATTGATAGATATGACATCCCCCTGTGCTGTATACACTACACCGCTGTAATTTTCTTTTACAATTACCTTATCATTGTAATATAAGCCACTACCCTTCTCTGATAAACCTCTCGTAGTAGCATCTATTGA
>DOZG01000005.1 GCA_003518125.1 Patescibacteria group bacterium | reverse complement strand
CCATTTATTAATATCTTTCCATCTTTAATGGTTAAACTATCTCCAGGGACTCCAATGATTCTTTTGATAAAGTCTTGTGTCTCAGAATATTTAAATATTATTACATCACCTCTTCTAGGTTCAGAGAATCTATACAGAACCTTGTTTGCCATGAGATACTCCCCATTCTTATACGTAGGATGCATAGAGTTTCCTAATACTTCATGTGGGGTCATGAGGAATAGGTAGAGTACAACCGCTATTACTAATGCAATTACTACTGTTTCAACAAATGAATAGATGAAGCTTCCAATTGAGCCTAGTATACTTACAATTTTTTCTTTTCCTTCTTTAGGCTCTTCTTTTGATACTTCGTACATATTTGGGACAGTGTAATATTAATAGTGATATTGTAGCATGAATGGAAGTTGAATAGAAATATTAAGATTTAATGAGTTACAATCAATTTTATCTTGTAGGATAAGGCTATCTTGATATACTCAAACATGTTTAAAGATTTTGACGAGTGGAATAAACTTAAGAAAAATATTCAAATTGGGCAAAAGATTCGATACTTTAGGGCAAGAGAGATATGGTGGTGTCATATTGGCGCAAATATTGGCTATGAACAAGATGGAAAAGGTAGAGGTTTTTCTAGACCTATCCTTATCTTAAATTCTTATAACAGAAATTTATTATTAGCTGTCCCTATTAGTAGTAAGATAAAGGATAAAAATAGGTATTATCAAAAAATTAGTTATAATAACAAGATTTACTCTGTAATAATATCCCAGATTCGATTATTAGATTCAAAAAGGTTAATAAGAAAGATAGCAACATTAAATAAAGAAGATTTCGAGAATATTAAAAAATATGTGAGAAGTATTATGTAAAAAAACGGTGATTACATAAGTAATCACCTCGGAGCCCGAAGGCTTTTGTTAAAATTAGTATATCACTAATAATTATTTTCGACAAGACTGGTACCGCTACGGGGAATCGAACCCCGGTTTACAGGATGAAAACCTGCTGTCCTAAACCACTAGACGATAGCGGCATAACTCTCGTATTTTACTATGAATGGTACTACTTTTTCAAATTCTTTATATATTGACGATCTTCTTGTAAGGAAGCTCTCCTGTATTGATTGAGTTTTCTATCAAAGACATATCGTCTTTTACACTTACATTCAACTAAATCACTATTCTTAGTTAATATACCGATTCTGTCAGCTTTATCCAATTGGGATGTACAACCAACACACAGTTTCCTTTGTAAGAGGACTTCTTGGAACGGTTTTAGTATTTTTTTAATCATTTTTTCTATTTAATATATATTGGTGCCGAAGACAGGAGTTGAACCTGCACAGGGTATTCCCCTACATGCTCCTAAGGCATGCGTGTCTGCCAATTCCACCACTTCGGCATGGAATCTCACATATTTTACCCTAAGATTGAGTATTTTAGAAGGTAGAGTAGTAATGATTTGTAATTTTCTAAAAAACAATATATATTGTTACTAGTTATGAAAGTTATACGTTGGATACTTGCATTAATATTTTCTTTATCTCTTTCGATAGTAGTTTTTATTGGAATCCCCTTAGGAGTACTTACACATATTATAGCGAAGCCTGAGAGAGTGAAGTTATTTGTAGAAGATTCAGGGATATATGACAATATAGAAAGTATTCTTTCTGAGGTTATTCCACTTGCATTTATGGGTACTGAAGGGACTGTTGTTTCTGGTGAGGGTGATGATTATATGGCAGTTTTGATAGCAGAGATTGTAACTCCTGAGTTTCTTAAGACGAATATAGAAGAGAGCGTTGATGCTTTTTATAGTTGGTTGGAGGGAGAGAGTGAATACCCACAGATAGAGATTAATTTAGCAGAAGATAAGGATAAGATTACTCAGATTCTGGTACTTAGTCTATCGGGAAGGATAAAGGCTTTGCCTGCTTGCACTGGAGATCCTGTGAGCCTTGAGAGTGTAAATCCATTTACAATGGAATGTATTCCAAGTGGTTTTAATGTAGATAATTTTGAAGAAGACCTAGAGGAACAAATGTTAGCAGAATTGGGTTCTAGTGAGGATGCAGACACGGTTTTTGAGCAATTTATATTTAAGACAAAGCCAGAAGACTTCAATACTGAATTAACACAAAATGCTCGTTCAGCTTATCGTATTGCTACTTTTGTACCCACCATTATTATTGTCCTTGTTCTACTTTTACTGTTGTTAATAATTTTGTTAATACCCAATATAAAATCTAAATTCACGTTCCCAGGGGTATTATTAATACTCGTATCTTTACCAGCTAGTTTAAGTAAAATTATTATACTTCCTAACATTGGAAGGATGATGGATACAAATGTTCTTAGCCCAGCCCTTTTCAATATCTTAGAGATAGTCTTTGCAGATATTTTAGGAAGAGTGAGTGTAGTAGGGTGTATAGTTTTGTTAATAGGAATGGTTTTGATTGTAACGGGGGTTGTAATGAAATCAAAAACAAAGAATAAGCCAGTAAGAGAGAAAGAGAAAAAGAAAGAAACTGAAGTGAAGGAAGTTAAGAGTACTTAACTCTCCTCTATTCCACCAAATACTTCCCCATATACTTTTACCATTCCATTCTCCATATGCTTTACATTTGAAAGGACATCTTCTTGTTCTATACTTTTTCCAGCAGTATCTTCTCTTAAATCTGAAAAAGGTACATGTTTTTTCATAGGTTCTACATTTGTAGTATCTACTTCTTTGAGTACTTTAACAGATTCTAGAATGGTTCTCATCTGTGGTGTGAATTTTCTGAGTTCTTTTTTACTCAGCTTTATTCTGGATAGTTCTGCAATATGTTTTAAAAAAGATGAATCTATTTTCATTCTAGTTCCTTTATTAAAATTGATTTAGTCTTATTAGGATCTGCACTGCCTTTGGTTATCTGCATTACTTGACCAACTAAGAAAGCAATTGATGCTTTATTACCACCCTTGTAATCATTTACAGCCTTCTTGTTCTTAACTATAACCTTTTTTATAATATTCTCTAAGTTACTAGCACTTTCACTAGATTGTTTTTTAAAATTATCAAGTAAATCACTTAGATCTTTGTTATTATCCAATGATTCTTTTAGTAATTCCTCTGCTTTATTCTTTGTAATATCTTTGCTATTTAATACTAGATTCCATTGTACAAGATCTGATATATCTAAATTAGCTTTAGATATTGTTATTCCTTTCTTATTCAACCAGGCAAAGATAGTTCCTGTAATACAGTTTGAGGCTAATTTAGCACTACTAGGTAAATCTTTTAATTCATCCTCTATACTAATTACTAGGTTATCAAAGAATATTGCAACATCTCGGTCTGCACTTAGCACATTTGCATCATATCGAGAAAGTTTATATATATTCATATATCGATGGATTCTTTCATTAGGTAGTTCCACTAATTCCTGTGAGATTCTTTTAATATCTTCATTCGATATATTAATGACAGGAATATCA
>DOZG01000074.1 GCA_003518125.1 Patescibacteria group bacterium | reverse complement strand
ATATATATTACAAGTTATAATTAACTAGTTTAACAGAAAAGAGAATAATTTTCAAAGATTATTCTATTGTAAATGAAAATATGCTGTTCTTAAGCCTGTACTACTGTTCTCAATGACAGCGTAAGTATCTCCACATCTATCCGTTCCTTTGGATAAGTTCCCAGACATGGCTGCATAAACAGGGGAACCATACCCATTTAAACTATAGATATCGATAGATTTTCTTGGAAGAATATGATGGTCTTGTGTAAGAATTACTCTTCCTGATAATGGGACCCTAAAGGAGTCACTCCTTACGAAGTAGTATTTCCAACCAGAAGCAGATTGCCAGTAGTAATCAGGTCCTTTTGTAAGATATCCTCCCCATGGATCAATTTGACCATATCCATGGTAATATCCTGAATTCATATAGTCGATAGAGAAGTGTAGGTGTGGCCCAGTACTACATCCATTTGCTAATCCTCCCATATTTCCAATCCAATCACCAGTATTCACCCATCCGTAATTAGCCATCTGATCTCCATGTTCTGCGATATACATCATAACAGCTTCGTCTAAGAGACCTTGCTTAATTCTGTTGGCATCCCATGTTGCTAACAATGATTTTTCTTTTTTAATAGATTCAGATAAAAGATATGATTTCTCACTTTTCTGTTTATCTAATTCTATCTTCTGTACTAAGATCTCATCTTGTTCAGCTTCTAATTTCTGTCGTACTTGTTGTAATGCAGCACTTTGTAGTGTGAGGGATTCCTCTTTAGAAAGTAGTTCTGCTTCCTTTTCGCTTAACATTGTTAATTGTTCAATATCCTGTTCCTTTGTTACTAAGAGATATTTTGTTCTTCTTAAAATATTTTCTAAATTAGAACTATTTAGAAAAATTTCTAGTGGGCCGATAAAGGTATATTTGTAAGACTCTGTAAGACGTAAGTTAACTGATTTTTCTATTTGATTAATTTCCTGTTTACTCAAAGCTATATCATCCTCGACTTCTTCAATATTGCTTTCCATTATCTTTATCTCTACATTGTATACTGCTATTTCAAGCTCAGTACTACTAATAAGTTTAGAAGTTTGTTCAATTTGTTCATCAATATATTTAATCTTTCCTTCTAAAGATAGCTGTTTGTAGGCTTCATCTTGAAGTTGGTTTTCAATATTACTGTTTGATTCATTGATATCACCCAGTTGATCTCTAAGATAGTTTAAACACTCTATTGAATCTGGATCCATATCTGCTGGACACAGGCTTGTCTCAGCTAGGATAGTACTGTTGTATGAGAAGAATGATATAAGAATTAGGATTGGGATTATTAGAAGATAATATTTGTTTTTTAGAATATTAAATTTCATTGTTTATTTCCTAAGATATTTATGTACTGCGCTACTACTACTCAAGATACCAAGTATTGCACCAATACCTATATGAATAAGGTAGTGTAGCAATACAAAAGGAAAGTCAAATTGATTTAAGTATGGAAGGTTAAAATCAATAAAGAGTTGTGATATCCAATACCAGAAGTCAGCAGTTTGACTGTAGTAAACGATGAGATACCAAGGTATTAATATTAAAGACGATGCTAGGAATCCACCGATAACACCGTATAGGGCACCTTCAATCAGAAATGGTGTTTTAATAAAGGATTCTGAACCACCAACTAAATGCATTATTTTAATTTCTTCTTGATGAAGTTTAATGTTTAGACCAATAGTTACTTTTATTAAAAAGAATGTAATTATTGTTAATGCACTAATTATTACTAATGTTCCTATATTAATAATTCCAGAGAGAGTCTTCATATTATCAACTACATCTTTAAAATACATAACATCATCTATATACACATTTTTATCTTTTTCAAGGTTTATCATTTCAATAACATCAATGAGAGCATCTATACTTACAGCCCTTACTTCAAGACTCGGGGGTAGAGCGTCTGCTGTGATTGTTGAGATTAGATCAGGACTATCAGCAAAGTCTTCCCTATATATCGCTAGTGCATCTTCTTGGGAAAGGTACCCAATAGATTCGATAAGTTCTGGGTTATCTATTTTATCTCTAACTAGAAAGATTTCTTCTTCTGGTGTTTCTTTATCAAAAAATATTATTACTTGAGCCTTTTGTTCGTAGTAATTAACTGCTTTCTTTGCAATAATTGCTAGACTAATAAAGAAAGAAGAAATAGTGAAGACAATCGCGGTCACAAATATTGTGGATACTGTGAACCATTTACTTCTTTTTGGTTTTGTTTCCTTTTTTTTCATTTTGTTTTTTACTTAAGTAATTTCTAATATATTTCTCTAACTCCTTTCTTTCTTTGGAGTTAAGTTTAATCTTTTTAAGATCGTATTGTGTAAGATTAAGAAGTATATCATTCGAATAGATGGCATTCTTTTCAAACTTCTTGACTAAACCTTTACTAAGGGATGCTAATTCAGAGTCCATTTTCTCTTCTGTCTTTGGTTTAATTTCTTTTATAGGAGATTTGAAGGTATGTTTTTTCTTCTTTGGTTTACTATCTGAAACAAGTTTACCATCTTGAAGATGAATCTTTCGTGAAGAGTCATTAGTAGCGTCAACTAGCGCCATGTTGTGTGTAATTACAATGACTGTAGTCCCGGAAGCATTAATCTTTTTGAGAATATCAAGTATCATAAAGGAATTGTCAAAATCAAGATTCCCAGTAGGTTCATCTGCAAGGAATAGGGTAGGGTTACTAGCTAATGCTCTTGCTAATGCACCTCTTTGTTTTTCACCACCTGAAAGTTGTGTAGGTAGTAGGTGACCTCTGTCTTCTAATCCTACTAATTCTAAGAGATAGTCTGTAGTATCTTTAATTTCTTTTGGTTTCTTTTTGAGTATCTCCAATGCGAATGTAATATTTCCAGCAAGGGTTCTTGTTTCAAGTAATTTCATATCTTGAAATACAACTCCTATCTTTTGTCTG
>DOZG01000038.1 GCA_003518125.1 Patescibacteria group bacterium | reverse complement strand
TTCAATTTTCTAATTACATCGTATGATGTAATTCCCTTCTCCTTGTCTATTAATAGAATTCCGTTTATCATATACTAGATATTAAGTTATTTTCTATTATCTCATATGCCAAACGGTTTAGCATTAGCAATAGCAGTTTTGATATTAGCATTAATCATCTCATATATAATCAGTATGCTACTGAGTCTTTTTCTTTCTACTGCTCATACACCCCAAAAAGAACTGGAGGAACTAGTACAGAAAATGAATTTAAAGAAAGGTGATGTTTTTGCAGATCTAGGTTGTGGTGATGGTAGAGTACTGTTTGAAGTAGCGAAAAGACACAAAGATGTAAAGTGTATTGGATATGAAATATCTCCAATACTCCTAATGATTGCAAATCTATCAAAATTTATTCTTTTCCCTTTTAGTAAAAGAGTCCATATATATGCGGAGGATTTTACAAAAGCAGATTTGAACGACGTTAATGTTGTTTACATCAATTGGGGGAAAAATATTAGTAAGAAATATAAAAGATTTTTAGAAAAATTAAAAAAGATAAAAAAAGTAAAAATCATTACTTCATAAAAATTTAGGTTCTATATCCTCTGGATACATATTTTTAATCCTTCCTATACTGTAATATAATGATAGTATATATGAATGAACCATTAGCCTCTAAATACAGACCAAAAACATTAGAAAACTTTATTGGTCAACAACATCTAATAGGGACAAATGGACCCATAAGGAACTTCTTAAAACTAGGTCGTATACCATCTATGATTTTCTGGGGACCTCCAGGTACAGGGAAAACTACATTAGCATATATAATCTCCCAAAATCTTTACTACGACTTCTACAAATTACAAGCAGTAATGAGTGGAAAAAACGAACTAAAAAAGATAATTGAAAAAGCTCTTGCTAATCAACAATACAATAAGAAAACAATTCTCTTTCTAGATGAAATACATAGATGGAATAAAGCACAACAAGATGCATTGTTACCATATGTAGAAAAAGGCATAATTATACTAATAGGGGCAACAACAGAAAACCCCTCATTCACCGTTATCTCTCCACTACTCTCAAGAACAAAAGTATTTGTATTCAAACAACACACAGAAAAAGATATATTTGATTTACTAAAAAAGATATCAAAAGTAGAGTACCCGGAGATCAGGATTAACAAAAAAGAATTCGAAACAATGGCTAATTTATCCAATGGAGATATAAGGTCAGCACTAAACATTCTCGAAATGGCTACAACACTCGCCCTTGCTGGTCAAGAAGATGGTAAAAAAATGAAAGTTACGAATGAAATATTAGAAAATGCAATACAAAAACCCCTTTACTATGACAAAAATGGAGAAGAACATTACAACATCATCTCTGCAATACATAAATCCATGAGATCTTCTAACCCAGACGCCGCAGCCTACTGGGTAGAAAGAATGCTACAAGCAGGAGAAGACCCCCTATACGTCGCTCGCAGACTACTCAGATTCGCTAGTGAAGATATAGGAAATGCTGACCCTCAAGCTGTAATACTTGCTAACACCATTTACGAAACCTGTCAAAAACTAGGTATGCCAGAATGCGGTGTACCACTCCTACAACTAACAGTATATCTATCCAAAGCACCAAAAGATAACAGTGCATATATGGCAGAAATTAAAATCAAACAAGATATTGAACAACACGGTAATTTACCAGTACCGTTACACATACGAAACGCACCCACCGAACTAATGAAAAACCTTGGATACTCAAAAGGATACCAATATGACCATAACTTACCTAATAAAAAATCAAATCAACAGTGCCTACCTGACAAACTAAAAAACAAACAATATCTTCCAAAACCTTAGGTGTCTAACCCTGATGGCCTATAATTATCAAAAGAATAGTTATCTCAGGTTCTCAACCACCTATAATACTCTGATTTAGTAACCATACCAGCTTTAATAGGATTCTCCCTTAAATACTTTTTCAACCTCAATAAATCATATTCCGTTTCTAAAAGTTTGTGTTTATACGTCCCTTGAAAAGTCCTTCCCACCAAATCGTATCTCTTGTTTATATATACACAAAATCTTGTCATTGCAGATTGCATCATACTCGATATATTTTTAGCGTGATCATTACATTGAACAACTAGGTGATAATGATTAGGCATTAAGCAATGAGCAAGAATATTAACCGAATATTTGTTAGCATAATAATAGATATTATCAAGAAAAAATTGATAGTCCGCTGAATCATAAAAGACTATACTTTTCCTATTCCCCCTATTATAAAGATGATAATAGTAGCATATTCTAAAATTTCTTTTTAATCGTGGCATATATTAATCTTACATATAGAAAATTAAAAAATGATGAACTTGGGTGTTTAACACACAAAAAGAAAGGTTTTAAAATAATAACCATGAATATCTATGACTATGAGATTAAGGGGTTAGACACCATCGGTTAGAAGATGTGATATAATTTTTTGTATGAATAACCCAAAGGTAAGGACTGACAAAAAGATAATCAATCGAATCTTAAATAAAGCCGTTGAGCAGATTCTTCCAAGTCGAGAGGAATTTGAAAAAAGGCTTTACTCAGAAGAGCGTTTGAATATATACCAGGGCTTCGATCCTACAGCACCAACACTTCACATTGGCCATACTGTCATGATGCGTAAATTAGAGGACTTCAGAAAACTAGGACATAATGTTATTTTCTTAATTGGAGATTTTACCGCTAGGATAGGCGATCCTTCAGATAAGAATGAAGCAAGAGCTTCTGCAAGGAAAGTTTTAACTAAGAAAGAAGTAGATGAGAATCTTAAAGTTTATGTAGATCAAGCCTCTCATATTATTGATATTTACAACAAAGAGAATCCTATCCAAATACTGTATAACAGTAAATGGTTAGAACCCTTAAATTTTGCAGATATCCTCAGCTTAACATCTGAATTCACTGTACAACAGATATTAAAACGAAAAATGTTCCAAAAAAGACTAGAAGAGGATAAACCAATATTTCTCAATGAATTCCTTTATCCAGTAATGCAAGGATATGACTCTGTCATGATGGATATTGATATAGAACTTGGTGGAAATGACCAACTTTTCAATATGCTAGCAGGAAGAGATATGATAAGAAATCATCTTAACAAAGAGAAGCTTGTAATGACTGGCAAACTCTTAACAACTGCACATGGAGATAAAATGGGAAAAAGTGAGGGAAATATGATCAAACTAAGTGATAATGCTCAAGAGATATATGGTAAGGTCATGGCTTTTACAGATGAACAAATCGTTACTGGATTTGAACTACTGACTAATGCAGAAATGTCAGAAGTAGAAGAAATTCAGAACAGACTTTCTTCAGGTGAGAACCCAATGATACTTAAAAAAGAATTAGCCTTAATGTTAACCTCTGAACTCAAGAATCCCATCGAAGCGAAGGCTGCTCAAGAATACTTCGAAACAGTTTTTCAAAAAAAATCTCTTGAAACAGATATTACAGAAAAAAAGGTTAACAACGAACAGTATATAATTACCGATTTAATTGTAAAACTTGATTTAGCACCTAGTAAATCTCAAGCAAGAAGATTGGTTGAACAAGGAGCTGTAAAGATGGATGACTCAAAAATTTCTGATTGGCAAGTTACTATCTCATTCAAACAACCTCATATACTTAA
>DOZG01000097.1:3169-3924 GCA_003518125.1 Patescibacteria group bacterium | reverse complement strand
TAGTCAGGACTCTTTACAAATGGATACTTGGTACAGTCGCTGTAGGAGCAGTTGTTAGAGTAAAGTATGACTGTTTTAAGGATAAGAAACCTACAAAGAAAGTAGTTACTAAAAAAGCTAAAACAAAGAAGAGTGGTAGTAAAAAGAAGTAATTAAAGAAAGTTAAACATTAAGGCTTCCATATCTTTTCCTTAAATAGAGATTTACACCTTCCTATCTTTCCTAGAAAAGCATCTACTTGTATACCTGCTTCTAAAAGCATCAGGAGAGATTCAGTTAACTCCTTTTTCCAATCAGATTTGGTTCGTATAGCTTTTTCATAATGAAAAACAACTCTCTTAATACCAGAATTAATAATTCCATTCGTACATGCAGGACATGGTACCCAGGTAGTGTATATAGTTGTACCATCTAGTGGTATACCAATTTTAGCAGCATTGTATATAGCATTTCTCTCAGAATGATCCTGATTTACATATTTAGCAGGAGAAGAACTTCTTTCTTTTGTAATATTTACTCCCTTAGGAAAGATATTTGTACCTTTTGATACTATCTGTTCACCCTTAGTAATTACAGCACCAGCCCAGGTACTTTGATCTGTAGAGTTAGCTTCTGCATAAAGATATGCTTCTCTTAACATATCTCTACCAAAATCAGAGTTTACAACCCCTATTTCCTCTTTTTCAATTAGATCATCAATAAAGTGCTTCATACTTTATTGTATACAAAATATTCTATTCTGCCAAGAGAGAATC
>DOZG01000097.1:2568-3126 GCA_003518125.1 Patescibacteria group bacterium | reverse complement strand
CCTACTACAAAACCTGGAGTACCCTCTACACCAGCATCAAAACCTGCAGAGTAATCTATATCTATTGCCTCTCTATACTTTTCACTTTCAATACATGTTTGAACATTAGTTCTATTAGCTCCTACATTTTCAGCTATATCATATATTGCATCCATACTACCTAACATGAATGCACTCTTATGATACTTTAGGTACGTTTCTAACCCTGCATCTTCAAATACACACTTACCACCCATAGCTTGAGCATCTGCAATCTCTCCATGAATTGAAAATTCTCTATACACATAGATCATATCTCCTGTATCTATATATTTCTCTACTAAAGAAGGATATACCTCTCCTACATGTCTTTGACAGTAGCCACAAAGGTAATCACTAAATTCAACAATAGCTACCTTAGCAGTGTCTATATTCCCAGAGTATGGAGCATCACTAATATCTGTAGTAGCATCATCAAATTGGTACTGACTATTAGAATCTGTCTCTTCACCAGCTACATTTTCAGTATCTTCAATATCTATACTACTCTCCTTATTTTTATTAGCAAAAAATATTGCT
>DOZG01000097.1:1613-2521 GCA_003518125.1 Patescibacteria group bacterium | reverse complement strand
TTCTCGTTCTTCTTAGGCATTTGTTAGACCTGTAAATTTATTTAATCAGCTATTATATCATTTTTATAAAAAATGATATACTTAAACGTGCAGATAGATGAAGTTAATAAAAAAGAAAGTTCTACTGCTCTACAAATATTCACACTCCTTGCTGTGTTACTAATTGTCGGTCTTCCAATATATGGTTATTTTAAATTAAAACCAGATAATATCCCCGACCAAGAAGAGCCTAATGGAGATGAAGAAGGGATAGATAGTGAAGAGAATGGAGATGGTGTATCTATTGAGGATGATAGTATTCCAATTGTTGGTAATGGATATGTAGAAGAGTTAGTTGAAATTGAAGGGCAATGGGCATATATTATTGCTCCTGCATACATTGATACTAAAAACTTACCCACATTAGTAATTTATAATCATGGATCTATTAGTTCTGTACAAGAGAATATGGATGAAGAATTTAAGACTGACCTTTTAAAATATGGTGAGGCTTTCTCCATACATAACTACATATTTGCAGTTTCTAATGCTCATGGTATTAATTGGGGAAATTCAGATTCGATTGATGATAACTACAGTATGTATGAATATATTAAGGATGAATATGGTATTAAAGATGAAATATATGAGATAGGGTTTAGTATGGGAGGTTTACCTGCTATGAATTTTGCAACAACATATCCAGAATTGGTTAGTAAGATTATCTTACTTGCACCTACAACAAGGACAAGTGAGTGGACTCAAGAAGAAGTAAACAAGATTATGGATATAGATATCAAGATATGGCATGGTGATTCTGATATTAATGTTGGACTAATATATACACAGAGTTTTGTAAATAAGGTTGGAAGTTTGGGAAAGGATATAGAGTTGATAATACTTGAGGGTAAAACTCATTGGAATATAGA
>DOZG01000097.1:0-1595 GCA_003518125.1 Patescibacteria group bacterium | reverse complement strand
TCTTTAATTCCTCCATATCTGCTTTTGGTCCCAACTTAGTAGAGATATATCCTTCATATTTGTCAAAATATACTGTTTCATCAGTTCCCATCTTTTCGAAGCCTTTCTCTAAACCATGTAATGGGTACAACTTTATATGTACATGATTTCCCCCCATTCCTTCCATTACCATAGCTACACGTTTAACCTTTAATCCCTTTTTTAGTATCGTTACAATCTTTTTTAATACCAAAAGAAAATTTGTATACTCCTCATCCTCCATTTTAAAGAGATCTGAGTCGTAATGTTTTTTAGGAATTACTAAAGTCATACCTTTTGTATTTGGGTTAATATCTAGAAATGCTAGATAGTTTTCATCTTCCCATATCTTAAAACAGGGTATTTCTCCATTAACAATTTTACAAAAGATACAATTTGTCATAGTTATAGATACTCAATTATTATTCTACTCCAATATGTTAAAGTCTCTACATTCTCTTTTAAATAATCTAAGTCTACAAAACCAATATCCTTAAGTCCATTTTCTTTAATATGTACATTGTCACTATCTATATCGAAGATATAGAACAAACCTATATGTACATAATTAACAGGATTATCGTCTTCGATATATACCAGACCTAAAAATTCTTTACTAACTATCTCCGCTTTTATTTCTACTTCCTCATGTAATTCCCTTAATAGTGCAATTTCAATAATATCTTGGTTGGGCTGATTATCAAACTCTTCAATATGACCTCCTAAAGGTAAAGGACAAAGTCCATTTAGTCTTCCCTCTGCTCTGTTCTCTTGTTTATGTAAAAAGTATTTATCTTTATACCTAAGTATAACCTGTGCTATTACCTGTTTATATGTAGGGTCTTCCTCCAGCTTATCTCTTGGTCTAAATTCTGCATTATCAACAATAAGCTTCCTATACTTATCCAATTCTGTATTTTTCAATCCTTGCCACTTACCATCCTTAAAAAGAATGTTAGATCTAGTACAGAGGATTTTTTCTGGATGTCTTGACATATTACTCCTTGATTGTAATGGCAACTGAAGGACACATACTCTGTGATTCTTTTACCTTTGATTCTAATTCTTTAGGAATATCTTTATCTTTGTATTCCTTTTTTACATCCACTGTACCATCATCCTTCATTTCAAATACTTCAGGACATATTGCTACACATGATGCACATACCGCACATTTAGTTTGATCTATTGATACTTTCATACTAGTTATTGAAAAATTTATTTATATATTTTCACAAATATATTACTAAAGGTCAATTACAATACTATTATCTGGCATACTTATCGCATCACCATTTATTAATGCATTAGTAATCTTTCGTAATGTACTAACTAAATCTCTTTGATATTGACTCTGAGATATACCCATCCTTTTTGCAGCATCAATCTGAGAAAGATTCTCTACATATCTAAGCCTCAAGGTTTCTAATTCTTCAGTAGTGATAACTACTTCACCAAGTTCACTCAGTGGAATCCCCTGAGGCTTGTAATATATATTGTTATAATCAAATTTTACTCTTCGTCTACTTCTCCTTCTCATATCTAATTATAAACAAAGATCACCTTTCATGATAGTG
>DOZG01000001.1:1990-3680 GCA_003518125.1 Patescibacteria group bacterium | reverse complement strand
CAACACCAACCCCAGAACCAACACCAACCCCAGAACCAACACCAACCCCAGGACCAATACCAACCCCAACCCCAACACCAATACCAACAACCCCAACAATACCAACGGTAACAACTGAAACTGATAGAATACGACAACTAGAAGATCAAATTACAGAGTTAAGAGGAGAAAATACTTGGGAACAAAGATCTGCTAATTATGCTAGACAATTGGCACAACTAGATATCCTTATGGAAACCAGACCTCTAACCAATGAAGAAAGAATTGAATATTTCAATCTACAAAGAGAACAAAGATATATTGATCAGAATATGATCGCTCCAATAGAAGAAGAAAATAGGAACAAAAGAGAAAGAAAGGAAAAAATTATTAAAGTGGTGGCTGGAGTAGTTGCGGGAACTACAGCATTACTAACACCTCCAGTTGGAGTTGCTGCAGTTATCGCAGTAACCCTTGGTGGTCCCTTCATAGGTAAAAAGCTTAAGAAATGGTCTGAGAACATGAGAAGTAAATCTAACGCTATGAAATATGAAAGTAGACAAGGTAAAAGTATACTAGAATTACAAGAAATGGATAAGAAACAACACCGAAAAGCCTGGTGGGCAAATAGACTAGGGGAGGTATCCTCAGTCGTTATAGGTGGATCAACAGGTTATGGTATTGGAAGTGCTCTTCAAAATATCTTTGGATGGGGTCCAGGAACTTCTACAACTGCTACCGAACCAAAAGCTACAATGCAAAACAAATCTAATGTTATGAGTGGAAAAACTCCTATTGATGGGCAATCCTCAACAAACACCAACATCTCGATGAATGAACAACCCTTAATAAATAGTGAGATTCCAGTAAATACTGGGACAACATCTGAATGGTTTAATGCTTCCGATTATCAATGGGATTCAAACAAACTTGGGTGGTTAGGTGATCGTGTTGCTCTTGGCGCTCAAGGTGGCAAAGAAGGATTACTACAAGGAGAGTACTTTGCGAAACTTAGAGAACTTGTTCCTAAAGCGAATTTAATGGGACAAGCCAAGGGTGATATCGTCAACAAATTCTTAAGACAAGCATATAACGGAATAAATCCGACTCAGGCAGCTCAAAGTGCAGCGAATGCTTTAGGTTTCTAGATTTTAATTAAACATTCAAAACTAAATGAATACAGAAATTATACAGAAGATCATGGGATTTGGAGTAGATCATAATCGTGCACAACAACTTTATGAGTTAATCTCCCAAGAAGTATTAGATGTACTGTTCGAAGACCTCGCAGAGAAGTCAACTGATGAAGAACTCAAAATAATCGAAAATAGGATTAAAAGTGCAAAATCTCCAAAACATTTTGAAACTATCATTAAAGAAATAGCTTTAACAATATATGAAGATAATGCAGAAGAAGAAGTTAAAAACATCTATTTAGATCTTGTTGATTCAATCGGAGAAACAATTAAACAAGCAAATGATCTTATCCAAAAAGCAAACGCTGGAGATCCAGATGCTCAGAAACTTTTAGCTGAAGCTCAGAAATCAGAAACATATACGAACATAATAAATAAGGTGTAAATAAACTACCACTTTTATTTACCATTTTTAACTACATATTCCGAAATTCTTCAGACTAAAATTATTTAAAGGAATAAGTATATTACTTTCAATTTCCAATATCCTTAAAATCGACCTCACGGCTTCGTTT
>DOZG01000001.1:0-1849 GCA_003518125.1 Patescibacteria group bacterium | reverse complement strand
CTATGGCATATAATGATGATTATACTCGATATATGTAATTAAGAAATCATAACATATCTACCACAGAGTAGAACTCCTCTTGAATATCTGTATACACACCTGTATACACGATTGAAGTATTATTTAAGTTCATTACCCTAAACACATTACTAACACTCAAGAACAATGAAGTTAGCACTCAATTATCCACATCGTGAAACTATAGGATACTACACACTATGGGACTACACACCTTTTTACCCCTACCCCTACCCTCAGCTATATACTAATATTTTTAGAACCAGCTAATATATACTGCAAGAAGAATAACTACCAATAATAAAATATTGTAACCAAAAATCTGCCATCTAATATTCTTTTGATTACTAAGATTAAGAAGCCCTCCACCAACAAACCCCCCTACTGTAGGCACTATAGCAACAATCTCATGACTAGAACCTACAAAAATAAAGGGAACAATAGTAAACATATTCACTAATGAAAGAATGACAACTCTACGCCATATAACGCCTTTCTCCATACCCAGTTCATTAAACTGCATATATAACACGAACAAATACACTAAAAAAATTACTGGAAATATTACATACAATGGAAACCCACTAGCAAGAATTGAGAAGGTAAAAAAGTAAACCATTAGTAAAGTAAGAATATATGAAGCAGTCCGAGCAACCTGTATTAAAGGTAAATTCTTGTATAAGGAGACATTAAACACATTAACCATTAAAAAACACACATATGTGATTACCCACATAAAACCTAGAAGAACGATAAGGAGAATACCCTCATATATACGATTAAACTGCTGAAAAAAGAAAAGCAATACGAAAAGTACCTCACTAAACACAAATAAACCACCTTGAAGTATATACACAAGAGATTTAAGCCTAATCTTAAAATCGAATGCCCATAACAAACCTATTACTGACACGATAAAATACACACCCCCTACTATATAGATCTTAAGAAGTGACTCACCTTGAGCAAAAATCTTAGTAAAAAACAAAGAAAAAGATATAGCAAAAGAAAGAAGTACAATTTTTAACCTCTTTACATTATCCTCTCCTATGTTCTGAGTAACAATCTTATCCATATAATCGACTAATATATCTAACACCCTTCTCTGTTAATACCCTACCACGACTAGTACGTTTAATAAAGCCACACTTCATAAGATAAGGCTCATGTACCTCTGATAAAGTCCCCTCATCCTCAGATATAGAAGCAGCAAGAGTAGATAAACCAACAGGACCACCACCAAAACTATTTAGAATGAGATCTAATATCTTCCTATCAATACCCTCTAAACCCATATTATCAATCCCAAGTAATTCAAAAGTACTCTGTACAATATCTAAAGTTACAACATCTTTACCTTGATCTAAAGCATAATCCCTTACTCTCCGAAGAAGCCTTAAACCAATTCTAGCGGTACCCCTAGAACACCTAGAAAGTAATTCTAAAGCCTCATCTTCCATCTGAATATTCCATAACTTACAAGCCCTTTTAATAATATTACTCATATCCTCCTGCTCAAAGAAATCTAGTCTTTGAACTAAACCAAACCTNNTCTCTCATAGGGGGACTAATCTTACCAATCCGTGTAGTAGCACCAATTAATGTAAATGGTTCTAAGTTTAACCTAATGGTCTTAGCAGAAGGACCCTTCCCCATAATGATATCTAAAGCACGATCCTCCATAGCAGGATACAGTATTTCTTCTACAGTAGGAGATAATCTATGTATTTCATCAATAAAAAGCACATCGTTGGGTTTAAGACCAGTAAGAATAGCTGCTAAGTCCCCCTGACGCTCTATAGCAGGGCCAGATGTGATCCTAATAGAAGAA
>DOZG01000004.1 GCA_003518125.1 Patescibacteria group bacterium | reverse complement strand
GGAGTGTAAGGCTCCCCTTTCTTAATCTTATTCAATACTGACTAGATTTGTTATCTTACGATAGGATCACTAATTAAAATTGTAGCGCCATCGTTTATCCAGACAGAGAACTCCTCAACTAGTTCCATAAAGTTATAATGCCAACTCCCCTCTCCATATTCATCAGTCATGAATGTGAAAGATTCTACTCCAGGTAATAGACTACTCCATCCTTTTGAACCAGACTCAGCAGTCACGGCATCTACTCCTGCTTCCCAGACCCATGGAGATGTCCCTGTAATCGATCCATCTGGATTGATTGTTCCTGTAACAGTAACAGTATAACCAGGATTATATGAACCAGAATAAACAGTCGTAAAGGTAATTTCATTTCCAGAAACATGACCACTAATTGTCTCCTCCGTTAAATATTCTTCTTCCCCAGTAGGATATCCCCCTATTGCGGTAAATGTTCCATCAAGGTTAACAGAATCAATTTTAATATCGTGAGTGTATGTACCCATCACTGTCCAGACCCACTCTCCTGTAATATCTACTTTCTGATATGGAGTGTATATTTTTGAAAGATATACGGTATATGTTGTCATGGGATTTAACCCCTTCATGACACCTGTAACATTTGTTTGCACTTCCCCATTTGGCCAGTTAACTATCAATTTAGATAGTTCATCTGAACCTTCTATGTCTCTAGATCCATAGGGTGGTACAGGCATGACATCACTTGAAAGATTCCATTCTATCTTTCTTGCTCCGGCTTTATTATCCATTGGTTTTGCTGCATTTACTTGACTACTAAATAGAGTCAAGAAGGAAACCCCAAAGACTACAAGAATGCCTGAAATAATTGAGAATACTTTTTTCATATATGTAATATATAAAAATTTAATTAGAGCAGTAGTTTCTACTATAAGTTTATTACTTTTTAATAAATAAATCAATTGAACAAAAAAGGAGAGTTTGGACCTCTCCTTTTTTAGAATCTTATCTTAGCAAACTACTAATACAAGAATTCAAATATGTCTACGAACAGAGAACCACTATTATCCCCATATGCGCTGTCATATATTGAAAAAGTAATAGGATATTCTTTTCCTATATATGTTTTGTAATAGATATGATCTTCTTTATAGCCACCCCAGTCAATGTTCTCTGTGTAACCATTAATACTAACATCTAGTACGTGTGGCTTGGAGCCCTCAGTATCACCCTTAACAACAATGAATCCTAAGAGATAGTATTCAGGGTCAGCCCATTTCCCGCTAGTGTAGTAGAAAGTGTCATAGGCTTTTAAGAGATATGTTTTACCTTCTTCTAACATTACAGATTCTCTTATAGATCCATCAGATAACACTTCGTTCTCATCATATGGATCTGTCTTGTTATAGCCATCAATATCTCCATCTAAGTAATCCATATGGAAGTGGTCAAGCACACTAGAGCTTAGACCAAAGAACCAGTGTCCATTCATTTCTAATTCTAACTCTTCTCTCAACTTAGTCAAAATTTGTTTACCATTACAACCATAGGTATACGCTAATCCATCATCTCTCCATCCTTCTCCTCTTGGTTTATTCTGATACCACTGAAGTCCATATTCTTTTAATTCTTTTACCATCCACCTATTAGTACCCATATCTTCATTCCAGAGTGTGTCTGCAACTGTTTCAGGACACAAATCATCACCGTTTAGTACACCATCGTGATCGGAGTCATTCTCTACAATAACGATTATTGCATCCTCAGAACTGGAGTCTCTGTTGTTAGCCTTGTCTCTAGCAGCTAAATGAATCTTATAATTTCCATCTGGATAATCCAAAGTGTTCCACTTATAAAATACTTCTTCAACTAGACTGTCTGCATATACTGTTTTAGATGTTATTATTTCGTTAGTGCGTAGGCTTGTAATCTGATAATAATATCTCCATAAGTTATCGTCTTCAATGTCCCCAATTAGATCTATTTCACCCTTTATTTTACCATCATCTTTAGGAGAGACTATCTCAACTACAGGGGCTGTCCAATCAATATTGATTTTACAACTATTATCAAAACCTGCGGGACTGCTTAAAGCCCAATCAGAAATATTGTTTGCTAAATCTAGACTTCTGACCTGAAATCCGTATACTCCTTCTATTGGTATATTCCACCAAGAGCTATCAAAATAGTTAGTAAGAAACTTTCTCGCAACAATACCTTGAGTACCTAAGGGTGCATTAAATGATGAATATTCGTAATGGCTGAAGTTAGCTTCTGTAGTATTCCTATTCCAATGTTCAGTTATATGACGAGTATTACTGTATCCTCCGCATTGAATAATTTTTAAATTATCTGCATCGTAAAAGGATAAGCCTGTAGGAGCAACTGGTACCAATCTGTCAAGTGTAACCCCACACCATCCAGTTGAATCCTCACTTAGATTTCCAGCATAATCTACTGCCCAAACTCTGTATTCATAGTATCCGTCTTGATTTCTTATATCTCCCGTATATTGAGTATTTGGAAATCTTGCCCTATCATTTTCATCAATAATGTCATATCTGTAATATGCCACATCAGTTGAAGTTGATGCATCCCAATCTACAGTAATCCTTCTGTTATTGGTATATCCACCACATCCTAAAGTATCTCCTTGATAATTCAACACTCTTAGATTTGTCGGTGCCTCGGGGGATGTCTCATCGTAAGTAACTTTACAACTTGAAGTGAAATCAACAGAGCTCCATTCAGAATAATGACCTTCATTGTCAACAGCTCTTACTCTAAAGCCATAAGTTCCTTCCCCAACTGTAAAATATCCCAATCTCTCGTTAGTACTCACATTTACAGGTCCCCAGACCCAACCTG
>DOZG01000084.1:5648-9259 GCA_003518125.1 Patescibacteria group bacterium | reverse complement strand
CAGACACCCATACTGGTTGGTGGTACCGGACTATATATTGATTGTATTGTTTACAATTATGATTTACAAAAAAAAGAGGACTTTGTTTGTAAATATTCTAGAGATGAGTTAAATAAGATGAGTATAGAACAGCTTCAATCATTAATCCCAAAAGATACTTTATTGCAACTTAATAAGAGTGATATCAAAAACCCTATTCGATTAATACGTACCATTGAAAAGGGTACACAATCTTACAACAAAGGTAAGCCTCTAAACTTCACCTACTATGTATTAAACATTGATCAAAAGGAGTTAGAAATTCGTATAAGGGATAGAGTAGAAAAAATGTTTGATTTGGGATTAGAAGAAGAAAATAAAGAGCTTCTTAAAATGGGTCTTACATATGATATACAAGCATTGAGAAGTATAGGTTATCAAGAATTCAAAGAGTACTTTGATGAAAAGAAAACAATACAAGATATCAAGAATGATATCCTCACACATACATTACAATATGCAAAAAGACAGAAAACATGGTTTAAAAGAAATAAGGATTGTAAATATATTAATAAGCCTTTATTTTCTTCCCTGAAAGCTCAATAGATCTTCGTGCTAATGAATAGAGAGCGTCAATAATATATGGATCTAGGGTATTACCATACAAAACAGATAACTCAGTACATCCAAGTATTACAGCATCACATCTCTTTGATTTTAATTCTCCAATTATATCTTTCAAGTCGGCAATATCTGCCCCTTCACCACCCTTCACTCCACTATATATTATTTCCATAATTTTCTTTTGGTATTTTTTACTTGGATATATAACCTCAATATTATTTTTTCTACACTCTAAGCCATATATATCTGTTTTTACAGTACCATCAGTTGCTAATACTCCAACCTTATTTACCCTTCCTCCTCCATTAATAAGCTTAACACGGTTAATAACTTCTTTAATCATATTAATAACTGGAATACTTACACTATCCTGAATATCCTTCCAAAAATAGTGAGAGTTATTACACGGTATTGCTATATGAGAAGCCCCTAGCTTTTCTAAGAGGATGGCATCTTTAATTAGTAATTTCTTTAATTCCTTATCATCACCAGATAGTATAGAGGTAGTCCTATTTGGCATAGAAGCATGGTTTAAATATATTGCATCAATATGATCTTGATCCTTATGCGCAACAGTACAATCGACAACAAGATTGTAAAAATATGCAGTCGCTTTTGGCCCTAAACCTCCTATTACACCTAGTTTCTTATTCTTCATTATTCTAAATTCATCTTTCTAAAATGACTTATATGCGTTTTAAAAAATCTCAGAAATCTTACAAACCCCATATCCTTAAGAAAGCATACAGGATTAACCACTTTACCACATATTAGCATTGAAAACATCTCTTTCCTGTATTTTTTTGATTTGACAAATATAAATGCTAATACTAAAGGAATTACAAGCCATAATTTCTTTTTATCTGCTAGTGTGTATTCTAATTTCTTGTTATAGATATAATCGTCTACAACATACTTTGCTAAGTTATACCCAGCTCCAGTTACATAGAAATTACTTCTTCCCTGTCTTGTATTTATTTCAAAGAAACGATATGTATTATCTCTAGGATCAAACTTAATATCTAAATTAAAGAAACCTATATAATTAATATCCTCAAGAAATATTACGACCTTGTTAGATATTTCTTCATTAACCTCATTAATGATAACAGAGTGATTCCCAAGACCGTGTGGAGTATGTTCTTCCATTAAGACATTACCCAAAGCTATTAATTTTACTTTACTATTTTTATCACAATATCCTGTTAACACATACATATTAGTGTCATCTCCAGGGATGAAATCTTGGATAATGAGTTTCTGATGATAACCAGCATTGTAAATATCCTTTATAACCTCTCTTAACTCCTCTATGTTTTTAATCCTGTAGATCTTTTTCTGTGTCTCAAATGGGTACTCCAAATACTGAACACTATCTGAAGCTTTAAGTATAACTGGATATTTAAAACCATGGTCCATATTCTCACCCATATCTTTTGAATATACAAAAGTTTTCGGATAATCTATACCGTATTTTTCACACATCTGACAGAAACTATCTTTAAGAATAAGTTCTTGCATTAATTCATAATCTATATAAGGAGATACTACATTCTTTCTAAAGTCCTTTTTAAGCTTACTAGCCAATGAAACATAACTATCAGCACATCCAATTAACAATATTTTCTTATCTGGGTTTGCTTTTGCTATACCATTTACAATATCTAAGAAAGTTTCTTCCTTTTCAATATTTATATTATTTCTATAATCAAGAATTCTACTATTACAATTAGGTCCTGTATGATATTTACCATAAACAATTGATTTAATTTGATATTCCTCATAAAAAGATCTAGCCATACTGTATGAGTTGATATCCCCAGCAAAGAGTAATGGTATAAAGTTGTATTCTTTAAATTTCATACAAACCTTGTAGAAACTTATATATCTCTATCGTAATTCTATTAATCCTAGAGTACTGACCTGGAATTGTACTCCATTAACATTTTCTTGTAAACTTTCAAAATCTTTAAGAATATTAGAGTATTCTTGTTTAGTAAGGTCTTTACTAACCCTTCCAATCACAATATTGGGAACAAATATTGGAGTCTCTTTAATTCTTAAATTCTTCCCTAATTCTGATTTCAAGTGCCTCAAATGTTCACCACCCTTATCAATACTAAAATATATTAAACCTCTCATTCTTTTTGTCTCTCCTAACTTCAACCTATGCAGAGATATTGTAAAAGTTGAGGTAGACATTTTTGTAAGCTTTTTTTCTAATACAAACTTTTGTATAAAGGATAGTTTGTAGTAATTATGCAATGAAATATTATAATCTTTTGGATCAGTCCATCTCACAGGGATTCCTTGCTCATCAAATGTCTGACTAATTTCCTTTGTAAGATTCCTTAATTGTTTACAAATATCTTTTTGTAATGAGAAACCTAAAAAATATTTCATTTTTCTATCTTTCTATTTTATCAAAACCTGTATATTTTCTTAACACTTCTGGGATAAGGATACTACCATCTGGTTGTTGGTATGTTTCAATTAAAGAAACCATTAACCTACTTGTTGCTAGTCCAGAAGCATTCAATGTATTCATATACTGAGGTTTCCCACCATTATTAGGCCTGTATTTCATATTACCTCTTCTTGCTTGATAATCTCTTACATTAGATATGGAACTTACTTCATAGTATTTCTTTATCGCAGGCATCCATACTTCAATGTCTATAGTTCGAGTGGCAGGAGCAGAACAATCACCTGCAGCAAGTTGTACTATGTTGTAGTGCAAACCAAGTTCATCTACAAGTTTTTTTGACTTACTAAAAAGTTCTTTAAAAGCTTTATCGGATTGTTCAGGTGTTGTAAATTGATACATTTCAACTTTATTAAACTGGTGGACTCTAATTAAACCTCGTTCATCAGTTCTATAGCTTCCAGCCTCTCTTCGATAACAAGGGGTGTAAGCAAAAAACTTCTTGGGTAACTGAGACTCCTGTAATATTTCATTTCTATATATATTTGTTAAAACAGTCTCTGCAGTAGGTATTAGACAGTGT
>DOZG01000084.1:1154-5639 GCA_003518125.1 Patescibacteria group bacterium | reverse complement strand
TCAATAAAGTAATTTATTAAAGCCCATTCAAGTTGTGCTCCCTTACCTCTATACATACAGAAACTTGCACCAGATACTTTTGAAGCAGTTTTGAAATCCAGTATACCCAAACTCTCTCCTAACTCAAGATGATCTTTCATTTCGAAATCAAATATAGGTTTATCTCCAACACTTTCTATTACCTTATTACTCTCCTTCCCACCATCCACAACATCCTCATCAGGAATGTTTGGTAATATCTCCACTAAACCATTCAATTCCTCATCTTTTTCTTTAAGTTGAGTTTCAATTACCTTAACCTCGTCAGCTTTAATTTTTAAGTCTTTAACTAACTTAAGAAATTCTTTATTACCTTTTTCTAATTGGGACATTTGTTTGTTATATGAATTTTGTTCACCTCTTTTACTATCGTACTGTGTTTGTAATTCCTTTTTTTGGTTATATACTTCTACAATATGTTCCAAATCCAGTTTCTCTTTTGGGACTCTTTTTAGTAATGCTTGTTTAGTATTTTCTGTATCCCCAACTATTCTTTTTATATCTATCATTTTTTGTTTTTAATATATTTACTCATTATCTGTATTATATTCGTGATAGTTAGTATAATCAAGACATGGATAAAAAACATAAACAATTAAAGAGATATATTGAAAATGCAAATAATATTTTAGTAGTATCCCACAGAGGGCCAGATATGGATGCATTTTGTAGTATGCTCTTGGTAAAAGAATTCCTTAATATATTCTTCCCTAGTAAAAAAATAGTTGTAAAGGCCAGACAATTACCCTCTTTTAATATTCCTAGAATGCATGATATAGAAAGGGTTGAAACTATTGATGAGGGTGAGGAGGATTTAATAATTATTGTAGATATTCCTGATTTAGAGTTTGTGTGCAATCCAAATGAAACACTTTTTAGTACTAAAAAGGATATTGTTGTAATTGATCATCATCAGAAGATATCAAAGGATTATAAGTTGGTTATAAATGAACATCGTAGTTCTGCTTCTGAACAGGTTATAGAGACGTTCAAACAGATTTTAGGAAAGAAATTTAAATTGACAAAAGAGATAGCAGCTTTAGGTCAATATGGTATTAATGCGGATACTGGAAGATTTCTATACCATACTACAACACCAAATACCTTAAGATTGTTCGCAGATCTATATGAGTTTTATCCTATTGATCTAGAAGAAATTACTTACAAGATTGGTAAAGTGCCACAAGAATCAGCTAAAATAGTAGCTCATTTACTTGAGAATATTAATATCATTAAAGATATGGCATATACATATATCTCTTTAGAAGATGTCAATCAAAATCACTGGAAAAAATCTGATATTGGAAAGGCTGTAACTTTTGTAAAGGATAATTATCTTAGATTTATACAGGGTGTTCATTGGGGATTTACATTAAAACCTGATATAAAGAAGGAGAATATTTGGTGGGTATCTTTTAGAAGTACAAATGGATATCAGGATGTTAACGAAATTACAAAATCTTTAGGTGGTGGAGGACATATTTACGCAAGTGGTGCTAAACTTAGGTATGATAAAAAAGTATCAGTAGATTATGTACTCAAAGATATTTTAACTGCAGTGACTAAGCATACTTCTTAACCTTATCACCTTCCAATTCCTTTACTTTCCACATAAAGATCCTACTTTTATTCTTAGCTTTGGGATAATCTACTGTAAATCTATATGCATTTTCTAATATACCTCTAGGTTTATCTTTTGCCCATTTAATATACATAGATATTCTTTTTGGATCATTTAATTGCCTTGATAACCAAGCACCATATGATTGGTATTCTTTAGTAATATATCCCTTTTTCCTCCCACTAATATATTTAGGACTGGTTAAACTAGCAGTATCAAACAATTCCTCCTGATCCTTTTCTTGGGTATTCTTTTTATTATCATCACTAACTTTCCTCTGTAATTTTTTTATAATATCCCCTATCGATTCCATACTTAAAGATTAACTTATTTTAATCCTCCTTCTTTTTCTTCACCTTAGGGAATTTTACCTGATTCTTATATATCTTCCTTGTTATCTTATCAACTTCTATTCTCATCTGTGGGAAAAAGGTTCCCTCTCTACCAGTAACATCTTCTAAAAACCAAAAGATTCTCTCNNCTCTGACCATATCCACTTGTAGGAGGCATACCGTACTCAAGCATCTCTACAAAATCAATATCCATCATCTGAGCTTCCTCGTCTCCCTCATCTCTCATTTTTTGCTGCTCTAGAAATCTCTCCAATTGATCCTGTGGATCATTTATCTCTGAATATCCATTACCTAGTTCACTACCTGCGATGATGACTTGGAATCTTTCTGTCAACTCTGGATTATCAATATGACTTTTAGCTAAAGGTGACATAAATACTGGTTGATTTATTAAGAATGCAGGCCCAGATATCTCTACTCTAATAATTTTCCACAAATTATCAATCAACCTCCTTCTGTTAGCGTCAGGCTCAATCTCCACATGATTATCCTCTACAATCTTTCTAATCTTTTCTGTATCATCATTGAATATATCTATACCGAACTTTTCCATAATAACTTGTGTATAATCAATCTCTTCCCATTCATCAGCTAAGTCAAAGGTGTAACCCCTAGTAGTGAATTTAGTTTTACCATATACTTCTTTAGCAATATGTAGAAAAAGGTCATGTACTAATTTCATATTATCCCTAAAATCTGCATATGCCCAATACCATTCAATATCGTAGAACTCCTGAAGATGCTCATCATCCATACCCTCATTCCTAAAGTGGGGACCAAATGTATATATCTTTTCATAACCAGCACCTATTAATCTCTTCTGATACAACTCCGTAGCAATTCTAAGATACAAATCTTGATCCAAAGCATTATGATGAGTAACAAAAGGTTTAGCATCAGCACCGCCAGTTACTGTTTCTAAAATTGGTACTTCAACTTCCATAAATCCCTTTTCTTTGAGAAACTCTCTTTGAACATCCCAAAACTTAGCTTTTCTTTTAAACATCTCAAAATTGTTTTGATTGATAACTAAATCAAGATATCTTCTTCTAAATATCTGCTCCTTATTTTCTAACTTTCGAGGAATTGGTCTAAGTGCTTTAGTAAGTAATCTAATATTCTTAACCATTATTGTAGTCTCTCCAGTACGAGTTTTCCCAATACTACCGTACAACTCCACAATATCGGCAAGGTCCAAAAGCCGTAACTTATCCCATCCTAAATATCCTTTTTCTAAATCCTCTTCTAATTCACCCTGTCTAATCATCAACTGAATAGTTCCGCCCTCATCCTTAATATTCCCAAATAGTAATTTCCCATGTTCTCTCCATGCTACAATTCTACCTGCAAGTATGGTTTCTTTGTTCTCAAATTCATCATATTTCCCTAAAACATCCCCTATCCCATCCTCTTTAAATGACTTTGCTGGATATGGATTAATACCTAACTTCTTAAGTTCTGCAATCTTCTCTAATCTAACCTGTCGTTGTCCTATCAAATCACTTCTCTTAGGCTCTTCCATATCTTTCTTTTGAAAAATTATTCTACTCTTTCGAATTATACCATATCAATTTGAGTAAATGCTTTAAGTACAATATAATGAAAGGTAATAATTTAAGTTAAGGATAATATGGATCTACTACAGAAGGTAACAGCTCTAGCAAAGAGAAGAGGTATAATTTTCCCTAACTCAGAAATATATGGTGGTATAGCTGGTTTCTACGACTACGGTCCAGTAGGAGTAGAGATGAAGGAAAATTTAAAAAGATATTGGTGGAAAAATATTGTGGATAGAAGAGAGAATGTAGTTGGAATAGATGGAACGATAATTACACATCCTAAAGTATGGGAAGCGAGTGGTCATGTTGAGAATTTCGGGGATGAGATTGTAGAGTGTAAGAAGTGTCATAAGAGATTCAAAGCAGAAGACTTGGGTAAAGAGTGTCCCAAATGTGGGGGAAAAGAATTTACAGAACCAAGATTCTACAATCTACTTTTTCATACAGAGATTGGTGTAATTGAAGGAGAGAAACAAAAAGTATATTTAAGAGGAGAAGCTTGTCAAACAATATATTTAGATTTTAAAAATGTGGTGGATAGTACAAGACAGCAAATTCCTTTTGGTATTGCACAAATCGGAAAAGCTTTTAGAAATGAGATTACTCCTGGAAAATTAACTTTTAGAACTAGAGAGTTTGAACAATGGGATCTACAATTCTTTGTACATCCAGATGATATGGAGAAATGGTTTAAGTACTGGATGGATGAAAGGATGAAATTCTACAAAGAGCTATACAGAAAACAAGAGAATCTAAGATTCGCTCAACACCCGAAGGATAAGCTAGCTTTCTATACTAAAGATGCATATGATATAGAATACAATACTCCTTGGGGTTGGGCTGAGAATGAAGGTATTCATTGGAGAGCTGATTACGATCTTACACAACATAGTACATTCTCAGGTAAGGATCT
>DOZG01000084.1:0-1087 GCA_003518125.1 Patescibacteria group bacterium | reverse complement strand
GATGGTAAAACAAGAACAGTACTAAAGATTCATAAGGATATTGCAGCGTATAGGGCAGCAGTATTCCCATTGGTTGGTAATAAGAAAGAGATTGTAGATAAAGCAAGAGAAGTATTTGATATGCTCTCAGAAAATATTAAGGTTGTATGGGATGCTAGGGGTAATATTGGGAAAAGATATAGATATCAAGATGAAATAGGTACACCTTATTGTATTACAATAGATTATGAGACTTTAGAGAATGGTACAGTTACCATTAGAGATAGAGATACTATGGAACAAAAGAGAGTTAAAATAGAAGAAGTCGAAACAATTTTAAAAACCTAACAAATATATAAAACAGTATATTCCTGTTCTACTCCATCTGGATTTGTGAGCTTAACCTTATCACCAGCCTTTAGCCCCTGTAACTTTTTCCCCACCTTAGAATCTACAGATACCTTATATTTCTCCGGATCTACTTCTACAGAAGATACCAATTTATAAACAACAATACTCTTTCCATTCGCAACAATAACCTCAGAACCAATATCCGCAGTTGTTTTACACTCTTTCTTGGTTATCCTAGCCCTAAAAAGCAAATCTCTAATTTCAGAAATCCGACCTTCTAGTTCATTCTTCTCATCGATTGTCATTATTAATTCTGCATCATCATCACTCCAAGACAGTTCTCGAGCCTTTGCTAATTTTTCGGCTAATTCTTTTCTACCAGTAGTTTCCAATTTCTCCAGTTCTTTTTCTAACTCTCTCTTTTTTTCTTTTGATAAAAAGATACTGTTTATTTTCATAACCAATCTCCCTTAACAATTTACTTCCTACAACACAGTATACAATAACTGACAAGCTAAACAATGTCTTGTAATATCCTATTAAGGAAATACTAGAGGTTATATTCTGTTTTGATTCCTCCAATCCTTAATATTCTTATGATGACCAGAAAGTAACACTTCAGGAACCTTCCACCCATTGAAATCCTCAGGCTTAGTATATTGAGGAAAATCCATATTTCCCTCATTATCAAATGACTCACTCTCTAAAGATTCTTTATTACCTAATACATCTGGAAGAAGTCTTGTAATACTATCCA
>DOZG01000032.1 GCA_003518125.1 Patescibacteria group bacterium | reverse complement strand
CCCAATGGTTATTGTTGATAATATCTTATATATAGGGGATGGCTACCAGATACATCAAGTTTTAGATGGTACTTATACAGCAAACGCACTAGATTTAATTACTACAGAAAGAATCAGATGCTTAGCTTCTTTTTTAGGAGGTTCAACTTATTATCTTGTCGCTGGTACTATTATTGATGACAATGTAAACAAGTCTACTGTTTATAGGTGGAATACTTGGAGTAGCTCATGGAGTATTGGAGACGATATTGAAGAAGTTGGAGTAAACGCTTTTATTCCTACAGACAATTATTTACTTGCCAGTTGTGGGTTTAATAGTAATATTTATAGTTATGATGGAATGGTGTTAAGTCTTATAAATCAAATACCTGGAGATTATACGAATGTAAATTACACAACAATAAATCCAAACGCAGTAGCCTATTTTCAAGGCAAGCCTTTGTTCGGTATATCTAGGGGGGCAAGTGCTACTGGAGATCCAACAGAAGAGGGAGTTTATAGTTATGCAACGAGTAATGCTTCTTTGTATCCTAGAATACTTAATCTTGAGTATGTAATAAGTCAGAATAAAACAGTTAATGTAGAAATTGGAGCTATAGCACAGCTTGGAAACTTAATTTTTGTGTCTTGGAAAGAAGATACAAACTACGGAGTAGATGTATTAGACATGGCAAACAGATATAGTGGGGCTTACTTAGAAAGTAGGGTAATTTTTGCAGACAGAAGTATACCAGAAGTTTATTCTAAGATTAGTGTTGGGTATGTAGAACTTCCAGAAGATACAGAAATAAAGATTTATACAAAGGAAAATTATGCAGACAGTTGGACCGAACAAACGACTATTACTGATACAATAAGACAAATTGTTTATACAGATAACAAAGTAGATTGTTTCGCTTATGAGGTTAAAATAGGACTTACTTGCTCAGGAACAAGTACGCCTATAGTGGATGATATACAAATTAAAATATCAGAGACTCAATCGTGATAGACATAGGATTTAATGACATAAAAGAAATTTTTAGTGAAGCAACAAAGCAAGGGGATAAATTAGAATCCTTTAATTCTGATACAGGAACTTTTGATACTTTACAAATAGGGGTAGGAGACTTGAGCTTTAAAATAGATGAGCAAGGCTTATGGCTTGGTGCAGATAAGTTTGAAGACTCAAGTTTTAATATAGATATGAGTGGAAATGTGTATATGAAGGCTTCAGGAGGAACTTCGTATTTACTTTTGGATTCAGAAAACTCAAAGATTGTAGTCAATAATGGCACAGAGGATGTAATCACTATAGGGAAACAGGTTGATGATAGTTATGGAATAGACTTTGCAAACGGAGTATTAGAAGGAGCTTGGATAGTAGCAGAGAGTATTACAGCAGACCAAATTCAAACAAACGCTATTATAACAAGAACAATCAACGCTGAAGCTATAACTACAGCGAAGATAGATGCTGAAGCTGTAACTACAACGAAGATAGATGCTGAAGCTGTAACTACAGCAAAGATAGACGCTGAGGCTGTAACTACAGCAAAGATAGATGCTGAGGCTGTAACTGCTGCTAAAATAGATGCAAATACTATAACAGCAAATGAAATTCATGCAAAAACTATTACTGCAGGAGAGATTACAGATCTTTCCTTAACAAACAGTCTAATTGCAAATACAACTATTGAGCATGGAAAGATAGCTAGTGTTAGTGCAACTACAATATCTACTGGAACTCTGTATGTGGGAACTGGAAGTAAGGCAAGTGCAATAATTTTAGATCAGGCTGATGCGTTAGGTGGAAACGCATATCTTAGATGGAGTGGAGGAAGTCAAATGTGGGTTGATGGTAATGAATACATGGGTTTTAGATCAGAGGGTGAAAGATATTATTTTTATACAGGAGTATCAGGAAGTGAAAATTTAGATCTTTATATTGGTACAACTATTAATGCAAATATAAAACTGATTGTTGGAGCATTAACTGGAACTACTGCTAATACAGAACCTTTACAGGTTGGAAGTGGAGTTATAGAACAGCATATCTCTTTATATGGTTATCTTACTTTTTATTCGGAAGCGACAGGACATACAAACAACTCTTTATATAGATATGGTACAGTATTAAGATATAAAAATAGTGCAGGAACAGTATATTCAATAGATATGACTGCAGTATAAATTATTTAAATGATTAACTAAGTTATTAAATAATGTTAAAATATAAGTAGGAAATACAACTATGGCAGATTATATAGTTAAATCAAAAGATACAATTTCACAAATTCTAAAGGATGCAGGAAACCCTAATTATGCAAAACCTAGTGAATGGGCTAAAGTTACTGGATATAGATCTGGAAATGTAAATAGAATATATCCAGGAGAGAAACTTACACTTCCTTCGTATGAAGCAACACCATCAGTACCAACACCAGCACCAGTTTCTACTGGAACAATAAAACCTCCAACAACTACAGAGCAGGTAGACCCTTACTTGCAAGAATGGCAAGCTAGAACAGCAGAGTCTTTAAGTAGTACAGAATTTGATCCTTTTGCTACTGGTGAGTTTGAAAATTTACAGGATCAGATTATGGCAGGAGTAGAAATGCCAGAGACTTTTAGTGCAGAGCAGTATGCTATGACTCAAAGTGAGCTTACAGGTGTACCAGGTATGGAAGAGGAGTTAAACGCTCTTAAAAACGATCTAAGGACTCAGGAGGCTATAAAAAGAAGTAGGGTAGTAACTGCAGAAGGAAGAGCATCTTCAATGGGTGCAATAGAGGGTAGGATTGGAGAAATAGAGCGACAAGAAATGGATAGGATAGACTACATTAATCGTATGATAGCCTACAAGCAAGACCAACTTAATACTGCTTATGGAGCTATTCAGTTTGTGATTGACTTAAAGCAAATAGATTTTAATAATGCTATGACACTTTATAGCACACAATTAGATGCTAATCTGTCTATGTACAAGCAACTGAGAAGTGAGTTTGAATCAGACAGAACATTTGAACAACAATTAATTCAAGACCAAAGAGATCATGCTACAGCCACACTACAGATTTATACTAATTTAGTAACAAGTGGCAACTTGACTTATAGCAATTTAGATAGTGGTACCAGAACAGAATTAAAAAAACTAGAGGTTCAATCAGGACTTGGTATTGGATTTCTTTCTAACCTTAAAATGACTCCAGGTGAGGATATTAAAAGTATTACACAAAGACAAGGTAGAGATGGTTATATGTACGCAGACATACTTAGAGTTAATGCTGACGGAAGTTTAACAACAACAAGTCAAAGATTGGGTACATATCGTATGCCATCTTCAGGTGGAGGTAGTACAACAGCAAGAAATAGTTATGGTTACACAGCAAGTCAATGGGCTACAAAACAAAAAGATGCTTTGAATAAACTTTATTCATTAGAAAAACAGTATGAACAAGATATTGTAGAGGCAGGAGGCGATACAGGAACAGGAAGAACAGGTGGTGATAGAGTGTTAGCAGATTGGGAGATTAGAAAGGCAGCAAGTGAGTTTACTGCTGTGTATGGAAGTGCTGGTCAAGAGTTATTGTATAACTCATTAATTAATGGTGGTTATCAGACTTGGGATTTTAACAATAATAAAGTAGCCCCATTAAGCATACTTGGAATAAAATAAGTTAGTTCTATAAGAATATGAGTTTTGGTGATTTCAAAAACTGGTTATCAACAGATGACGAAGAAGAGAAAAATAAAAAGATTAATTATAAAAGAGATAATACTTTAGTTACTCCTTCTTCAAGCGAAAGTGGGTTTGATAGTTTTAAAACCTTTTTAGATACAGAACCAGAAACGACACCTTCTCAAGAAGCTG
>DOZG01000066.1 GCA_003518125.1 Patescibacteria group bacterium | reverse complement strand
AGTGGAGATATTGTAGATTCGTATGTGAATAGGACTATTACCAGTAGTGTAATTGATTTAGAATCTGAAAACCAGACGGCATTAAATTCTGCAAAACTGTTCACTAGAGCTGTATTAGAGACACACAATGGTGAATACATCTTTCCTTATGCAGAAGATTATGCTACTTATGATTTTTATACTGTTATTGGATTGTTACCAGTTGTTTTAACAGTATTATTCCTGGTTTTCGCTATATTAAAAAAGAAATGGTTCTTCCTCCTGTTTGGGATAGGGGCACTCTTCTCATGGTTTATCATGAAGAACAGTAACTCGCCTGGAGGAAATATTTTCCTATGGATGCAAGAGAATATTCCGTTATTCAAGCAAGTATTTCGGTGGACCTCATCAAAAAGTGGGAATATATATTTGTTGTTCGTATCCTTATTAGGAAGTATTGGGTTTGTTTTGATCCTCGATTTCCTTAGTTCCTTCTTAAAGAAATCTTTTCGAGTAGTATTATGGAGTGTATCTACTCTTCTTGTTATTATACCTATACTATTTTATGGTCAGTATTTATTTACTGGAGAACTTTTTCCTCAACGAGCCTTGGTTAATATACCCAATGAGTATTATAATTTAAAAGATTTTTTAGAAGAGAACGAGCAGACAACAGAAAGAATATTATATTTACCTCCTGCTAATAATAATTATTTCAGAACATATAATTGGGGTTTTTGGGGATCTAATTTCATCTCGTATGTTATTCCTAATCCAATTATAGATTTGTCTTCGGCAATAGGTTCAAAATATGGGGAGAAAGCGGTATTGGAAATACAGGATGCTTTTAGGGCAAAAGATAAGAGAGAGTTCGAGGAGTTAATCATTAAATATGATATTGATTATATCCTTGTAGATGAGAGTTTAGATAAAGATGGTTTTACTTTTTCATGGGATTGGAATGAGGTTGAAATATTATGGGAAAATAAGGAGTTAGCCTACTCTACTTCTCAACTATCCTTGTATAAGATAGATAACTCTTTTAATAATGTTTTGTTAGAATCTAATTCTGAACAGAAGGCATCATTTAAATATTCTACTGGTGTAGTTCAAAGTTCGGTATTAGATTTGAATCCTGGCATATATGNNCCATTAAATTTAAATCCTGCTATATATGGTGATTGGTATGTTGAGGATAACGAGTTAATTAGTGAAAATATATATAATGGTGATGGAGTTACCTTAGTCAATGATATCAATGTGACTAAACTTTTGAATTATCCTACCTCTGCAAAGGTAAATAATACTTCCTTATATTTATATCCATCTATTCCATATATTAATGATTCGCAATCTAATGTTTATAAAGAGTATAGATATAATAATGAAGATCTCGTTGTGATTGATGGTAATGTTTTTGATATATCTTTTCTTACTAACTCTCGAATTTCTGTAGAAGAACCATTTGGAATTAATCACTCTATATATTTTTTAAGTTCAACCGATTTTGTTGTAGATAATTTAACTCCAAACCTATCAAGCTCTATACCATATGAATGTATATCGGGAGAGAAAGAAGAATCTATAGGAGTCATTTTACAAGGTAATGCGACAGGTTTTGAGCTAAGTGGACAGACAGGTATTCCGTGTATATATTCAGAAATTATAACAGATAGATATAGGAATGGTGTAGTAGAAGTAAATATTAATTGGGAGAGTATAAATAATTCATTACTAGGTTACTGTATTTATTCCCAAAATGAAGAGAAGTGTCTTAACAAAGAAAAATATTTTTCTGCTGTAGATGGGATAGGTAGTATTGATCAAGTACTACAAAAAATAATATCTAGAACAGACCACCTGAGTCTTATCATTTATACTATTAATCCTCAGGGTACTCCAGAAGTAACTCTAAGAAATTTATCAGTAAGCTATCTGCCTACTAGGGAGTCATCAAATCTTGTTTCAAGTCAGATTTCTGATTACAAACACAGTATCCAATTATCTCGAGGGGATAGGTATTATGTAAGAGTTCCAGTAATTACTGGAGAGAATAGTTACAAACTTTCTTCTCAAAATAGTGTGTGGCAACCGAATATATCCGAAAATAATTATTTTGAATTAGTTAATAACGGATTGGGTATATATCAAAAGGTAGAATCTGGTTTTGCAAATACTTCTATTAATCTTTTTACTACTCAACCATTATCTAAATACCTCCTATACTGGAAAGGTAATAACCTATCCAATATCCCAGCAAATCTTTGTGTTGCATATTCCATAGAGAAGGAATGTTGGATACAGGATATGTTCTATGACAATATCTCCACATCTAATCTAAATATATTTACTTCAGATGATAGAAGTGATCGACTAGATCTTTCACTTGTTAGTACTAGCTATAATCTTCCTACAGAAAATCTTCTTGAGGATATCATTGTGATGCAATATCCTCAGGTCTGGGAGGATTTAAGTTATCAACCAGAAATTACTAATGTTAAATATGAGATAGAGGCAGATGTAGTTGGTGGTAGTAATTCCACAGTGTATCTTTTAGAGGAAAGTGGTCATAATTCCATTCTAACAATTCCACAAGCTTCTGAGTCTGGTTGGTTAGCAATCTCATTTAAAAACAGTATTCCCCATATCCTAAAGGATAAAGTCATAGTCAATGGTTGGAAACAGGGTTGGGATATATCTAATACAGATTAC
>DOZG01000003.1 GCA_003518125.1 Patescibacteria group bacterium | reverse complement strand
GAAGCAGAAGTATCCAGTAGGACATCTCAATTAGATATGTTTAATACTGTGGCCGAATTAAAATGGGATACTATCGAAAAAATTAAATCTAAGATTTTCGATTCGGACAAGTTATATATAGCTTATATTTCTAAGGAGGAATCTTTTGATGATATTCCATTCCTTATCGTTTGTAATGATAAGGATGAACTTTATCTTTTTAAAGATTATGAATGGGTGAAAAATTATAATAAAGATATAATCTTCTATAATTGGGAAGGATTTGTATCTGATATTTCTCTTTACTCTTTTGATACAGCTAAATTGTATGACACAAGACTATTCGAACATCTCATTAAATCTGAAAAAAGATCGTTCAGGTTAAAAGACCTCTCTTTCGATTACAGTAATGAAGTATTGGGGGAGAGAATTTCTCCTACTGAGTATCAAAAGGTTGTTGATATATTGAAACTTACATATGAAAAACAGGTAGAAAAGGCCAGTGGAATCAAGTTGTACGAATACACAAAGAGCAGTATAAGGAAGTATTTAGATGTAACTAATAATTACTTAATAAATGTATTAAAACAGATTGAGTTACCCATATCTTGTATATTAGCGAAAATGGAGGATAAGGGGATAAAGGTGGATAAGGAGAGATTACTAATATTAAAAAAAGAAGTAGATAAGGAATTAAAGGACTTGGAGCAATCTATATATAGTGTAGTAGGTCATGAATTTAATATAAATTCACCTAAACAGTTAGCAGATGTTCTTTTCATTGAGCTTCAATTACCAAAAAGCCGTAAACTATCCACTAAAGAATCAGTACTTAGAAATATGATAGGTATGCATCCCATTATCAAGCCCTTATTGGAGTATAGGGAAGTTTCCAAAATCTCCACAACATATGTAGAACCATTACTAGAAATCATAAATAATAGTACAGATAATGTGGTTCATACAGATTTCAAACAAATGGGAACTACTTCTGGGAGATTTTCCTCTGTAAATCCTAATATGCAGAATATCCCGGTAGATGGTAAGTGGGCTATTAAAGTAAGACACTGTTTTGTAGCAAGAAAGGGTTTTAAATTAATGGCTATCGATTACTCTCAAATGGAGTTAAGAATTATGGCCGATATATCCAAAGATAAAACTTTAAGTAAGGACTTCATTAACAATTTAGACATACATAGTACTACTGCTGCTAGAATATTGGATAAGGAGATAGAGGATATTACCAAGGAGGAAAGATCTCTTGGTAAAGTAATTAACTTTGGGATGATATTTGGACAAACACCGTATGGTTTAGCTAGATTACTTAATATTGATGTAGAAGATAGTAGTAGATATATTCGTGAATATTTTGAAGCATATTCTGGAGTAGGTGAGTATATGCAAAATATTAAGAATATTGCACTAGAATATGGATATATCCAATCCATGTTTGGTACTACAAGAAATGTGAGAGGGCTACGATCTAAGAATGGACGTGTATCCTCTTCTGCTGTTAGAGAATCGATCAATATGCCAATACAAGGAAGTGAGGCAGATATAATGAAATATGTAATGATAAAATTACAAAGAATAATTGATAAGAAATATGAGGGGAAGGTATATATGTTACTTCAGATACATGACGAAATACTATTTGAGGTTAAAACCTCTATACAATCTGAATTTGAAAAAGAGGCTAAAGATATAATGTTAAACAGTGTTAAATTAGATGTTCCATTAGATATTCATATTACTGTAGGAGATTCTTGGGATCAACTTAAATAGTGTCCGAAATTGATATATAATAGATATAGATTTAATATAAAAATCTGTAGATAACTTCATTTTGGTTTTAATGTTATGGAAAATCATAATCGTAACTCGAAAAGTACATCAAGGTGTTTTTTTACTCTATTATCTTTTTTAGCTGGCTTAATCTTGTATATAATTCTTAAACAGAAAAGTAAGACTGAAACAAAAGTTATTGATAGTGGTAATAAGGAAGAAAAAGATTTGAACAAGCATGACGAGAAGGTTAAGATATTCCTTACAGAGAGGCAAAAAGTAATACTAGGGAATATTAAGAAAGAAAAGAAGGTCTATCCTACTGATCTCAAATTATTACTTCCCAATGTTTCAACTCGAACGATTAGAAGGGATATGACAAAATTGGTGGAGCTTAAGTTAATAGAACAGAAGGGCTCAACTAAGTCTACATACTATACATATATTAAATAGGATTTTATGAAAAAAACTTTCAAAGAACTTTGTGAGTTATTTGGGGATGTTGAGGATACAAGATCCAGACTTGATATGACCTCTTTGATGAGTGGTTTTTTAGGACAGTGTAGTTTATATGATATACAGATAATCTCATATCTTATACAGGGTAGAGTGGCCCCTATGTTTGTAAATAGTGAGTTTAACTATTCAGAGAAAAGTATGATTAATTTAATAGAGGGTTACTCCAAAAGTAATCAGTCTAGAGGAGAAATTTCCAAGTTAAGGGAAGAACTTGGGGATATAGGAGATGCAGTATCTCAAATGTCTGAAGGTTTAAAGAAAAAGGTTCAGAAGAGAAGTATATCTGATGTATATGAACTACTTTGGGATATAGTTAACACTACTGGTTCAGGATCAGTTGGAAGAAAAGGGAATATGATAATGGACTTTATTCTAACCTCTAGCGAAATTGAAGCTAAGTATTTTTCAAGAATAGTGTGTGGTTCTTTAAGGTTGGGTTTGCATTCTAAGACAATGATGGACGTTTTCTCATATATGGTTATAAAAGATAAAAGCTTAAGTGAGGAGTTTAATCGTGTATATGGTATTTCTGCAGATATTGGGTATGTTGCTAGTTTACTGGACTCCTTTGAAGAAAATAAAGTTAAGAAAAATATCAGCAATCTGACAGTTACTCCTGGGTTTCCTATTCTTGCTAGGTTAGTAGAGAGAGTTGGATCTTTTAAAGAAGTTTTAAAGAGACTGGGAGGTGAGATTCTAGTCCAACCGAAATTTGATGGTCTGAGATTACAGATTCATAAATTTAAAAAAGAAGACTTATTAAATCGTGAGGTTATATGGCAAAAATTCTTGGTTGAAAAGAATGATGAAGTAAGCCTATTTGGGGGGAGTAAAGAAGAGAATGTAATTGTAAAGTTGTTCACCAGGAATTTAGAGGATGTAACAGATATGTTTCCAGAGGTGGTAGAAGAGGCTAGGAGTATAGAAGGAATTAATAGCTTTATACTTGATTCTGAAGTCTTAGGCTGGGATTATACAAAAGATACTTTTTTAAGTTATCAAAAGACTATGCAGAGAAAACGTAAATATGATGTAGATACTATTAAAGAGAATATTCCTGTCAGGGCTATGATATTTGATCTTCTGTATTTGAATGGGAAAGACCTTACAACAATGGATACAGTTAAACGTATAGAGAGAATGGAGAAGTTATTCGGGAGGGAGGAGGGGAGTATAAAGGTTGCACAAACAGTAAGGGTTAAAAAAACAAAAGAGCTAAAAGAAATCTTTGACGACTATGTAAATAACAAAGGTTTAGAAGGGGTAATAGTGAAGCAGTTAGTCGGGGGATATAAGGCTGGTGCAAGGAATTATGAATGGATTAAATTAAAGAAGAGTATGGAGAGTGGTTTGGTAGATACTGTAGATTGTGTTGTTGTTGGTTATAATTATGGTTCTGGAAGAAGGGCACAATTAGGTATGGGTGCACTATTGGGTGCTATCTATAACGAAGAAAATAATACATATGATGCAATTTGTAAGATAGGTACAGGCATTTCTGATGAGTTATTCAAAAAAATTCATCAAGTTCTTAAGCCATTTATAGTTTCTAGTATTCCTAAAAATGTTGTTGTAAACGACTTACTTAAACCAGATGTTTGGGTAGTTCCTAAGTTTATCATTACAGTTGATGCTGATGAAGTTACTAGAGATATTGGTAAGGACGAGAATGGGGTAGGGAATGGTCTTTCTTTAAGGTTTCCTAGACTAGTAGAATGGGATAGAGATACGGGTCTTGAGAGTATTACTACTGTAAGAGATTTAATTACTATTTTTGAGTTAAATCATAGTTAAAATATTCATGTAAAGAGTACTTGTATATGGGTATTAATTGTGTTAAAATCACGCACGAGTTTGGGAGAACGGTAGTCAGGTAAAGATAGAAATTTTTCTAGAAATGTACTTGAGTAAACGATGAAAACTATATCGTTTATTATGTCCCGCTCTAAAGCTCTTTAAAAGTTGAAGAGTGGTAGGAAATCAAAAATTTTGATTTTCGTGTAGTGCTTTTTTAGTCCTACACAATTCATTTGAAATTAAATCCAATTATAACGTTGATTGGTCAGAGTAATCTGTAAAGTTGGATATGTAAATATCCTTTGTATTCGATATAGTGCAATGCAAAAAACGTTTTTCAATGAGAGTTTGATCATAGCTCAGGATGAACGTTGGCTGTGTGCCTTAGGTATGCAAGTCGAACGATCCTTGAGAAATTTCTGAAGCTTCGGCTGATGATTTTTCTCTCTGGATAGTGGCAAACGGGTGAGTAACGCGTGGGTAACCTGCCTCGAAATTGGGAATAGCTCACCGAAAGGTGGGGTAATACTCGATAGTCTCTAATCACGAAGGTGTTTTAGAGTAAAGCTTTTGCGTTTCGAGAGGGGCCTGCGTCCTATCAGCTTGTTGGTGAGGTAAAAGCTCACCAAGGCTAAGACGGGTAACTGGTGTGAGAGCACGGACAGTCACCATGGAACTGAGACACGGTCCATACTCCTACGGGAGGCAGCAATTAGGAATCTTGCGCAATGGGGGCAACCCTGACGCAGCGACACAGCGTGGAGGAGGAAGGTCTTCGGATTGTAAACTCCTTTTATGAGGGAAGAATAGATGACGGTACCTCATGAATAAGTACCTGCTAACTACGTGCCAGAAGCATCGGTGATGCGTAGGGTACGAACGTTATCCGGAGTCATTGGGCGTAAAGAGATGCGTAGGCGGTTCAGTAAGTCCCGAGTTAAAGACCACGGCTCAACCGTGGGAAAGCTTTGGATACTGCTAGACTTGAGATATAGAGGGGTGAATGGAATTCCGAGTGGAGTGGTGAAATACGTTGATATTCGGAGGAACATCAGAGGCGAAGGCGATTCACTGGCTATATTCTGACGCTAAGGCTCGAAAGCGTGGGTAGCAAAACGGATTAGATACCCGTGTAGTCCATGCCGTAAACGATGGATGCTAGGTGTTTGGCACAACTATTTAATATCTTCGGATTTTTAAGTGGAAGTGTTAAGTGCCGTAGTTAACGCGTTAAGCATCCCGCC
>DOZG01000023.1 GCA_003518125.1 Patescibacteria group bacterium | reverse complement strand
TTTCGACACTTACGAATATTTCTGAGTTTAGAAATGAATATAATCAGATGAAAATGGAATTAGCACAGTATAAGATAGATATTGTTAATTATCAGAGTTTGAAAAATGAAAACTATGATTTAAAAACTCAGTTAGAATTGCAGAATAGTGAATATGTGTATGTGTATGGCAAAATACTTGATCATATGGAGTCGGAGTCTCTTATAATAAATGTTGGATTACAAGATGGTGTTACCAAAGGAGATATTGCTGTTTTAGGTAGTACCTTTATCGGGATTGTAGTTGAATGTAATCAGTATACTTCTAGTGTAAGATTACCGATATCAAAATCAAGCTTTTTAGAGACATATATAATTTCTGCTGATGAGACAGATAGTAGAAATATACTTAGTAGAGCAGTTATTAATGGTTCCTCAGATGGTATAAGAATTGAGAATATTGGAATGAATAGTGGAGTTAAGAATGGTGATATAGTAATCGTCAATGATAGTAAGGTAGGAGATAACCTGGTGTTGGGTCATATCGTAGGACTGTCTGAAGATCCTGCAACTACCACGCGTAGTGGATATGTCTCTCCGGTTATCGATTACTACGATTTACTTAATCTTTTCATTAGGTTAAAGGATGTTGATTAATATTTTAATGATAATAATTGGAATTGTTATTTTATTGGCATTTGAAAGTTTTTTTTCAACTCTTTGTGCTTTCTCAGTTGCAATAATTATAGCCCTAACATTATTAGAAAAATGGGATTGGAAGAAGTGGAGTATAGTAGTTTTCTTTACATCCATATTTATAGATATAATATTATATAGAAGTCTGGGAGTTACTCTCTTAAGTATTTCCTTGAGTGTCCTAACTTTGTATACCCTCTTTCTTGTAATTCCCAAGAAGCAGATTCTACTTTCATATATTCCATACTTTTTATCTGTACTTCTCTTCTACATCTTGTTGTGGGTACTATCTTCATTTTTGGAGGATGGTGTCTTTGAGGTTTTTAGTTTTCAAGTTTTTCTAAACTATTTATTTAAATCATTACTATCTACAATTCTAATATTTGTAGTCAATATATTAAATAGTAGGTTTAGGACAGAAAAGAGAATATCAATATGAAAAAGGGTTTAAAATTCGATAAAAAACTGGATAAGAAACAGCTTAGAACTCCAAAAGTCTCAAAGAGTAATATCCCTTCAGTCAGTAGTGGGGAGCAGTTGAATCATATTCTACATAATGCTGGCTCACAAAGTATTTCTGCTTGGAATTTCCTCTACATCTTTCTCCTCTCGGGATTTCTTTTTTCTGTTTTGTTTGTGTCGCTTGCACGACTTCAGATAGTTGAGGGGGAAGAGATGGTAGAACGGTCTGAATACAATAATATTAGGATTACAACAATACCTGCATATAGGGGGATAGTATTTGATAAAAATGGGGAAAAACTTGTAGAAAATGTTGCTGCAGTTAATGTATATATTAATATCGATGTATTTCTAGATCACCAATTAGAGATTGATGAAGAGCGTTTACGCTATGTATCCGGTGTTTTAGAAGAGATTTTAGGAGACAAATGGTTGTTAGTGTTAGATGGAGATGAGGAGTATTCAAGTATATATGAAAAAATATACTCTATATATATATCAAACCCATATCTGTCTAGTATTCTTCTTGCTAGAGATATCGATAATGACGTCTCTATCAATATTAAATCCAGAGGAGAAGAGCTCTTTGGTGTCGTACTTGAAGATGGAAGTAAAAGAATATATAAGTATCCAGAATATCTCTCCCATGTTCTTGGGTATGTAGGGGAGGCTTCTGCTGAGGATATTGAGAGGTATGAGTATATTTCTCAGAATGATACTGTAGGGAAACTTGGGATTGAGAAGTTTTACAATGAATTACTAGCTGGACAGAATGGGAGACAGGCTACCGAGATTAATGCCCTTGGTCATTCAATAACAGGTTCTTCATATACTTTGATACCAGAGAGTTCAGGAGGAAGTTTATACCTAACTCTGGATTTAGAGGTACAAAAACAGCTTTATGAAATATTGAAGTCTTCGGTGAAAAAAAATAGTGCAAAAGGAGCTTCTGTGATTGTAGAAGATGTTAACAATGGAGAGATTTTAGGTTTGGTATCTTATCCTGGGTATGATATAAACCAATTTATAGGAGGAATATCTCAAGCAGATTACGATGCATTGCTTGTAGATGATAGGGTTCCTCTTCTTAATCGGTCTATTGCAGCACAGGTGCCTCCTGGATCGACATTTAAGACTCTTGTAGCTACTGGTGCACTAGATTCTGGAGCTATCACAACCTCAACCATATATACCAGTCGATTAGGATATACTTTTAGCAATGGGGCACCATTTCAAGAATTTCATAATCATGCATATGGGCAGCTTAATATAATACAGGCCATTGCTCGTTCATCAAATATATTTTTTTGCGAAACCATCAGACATTGGGATATGAATGAGTTAGTCCCATATTTAAAAGCTTTTGGTATTGGTGAATATACGGGGATAGATATCCCTGGTGAAATGCCTGGTAGATTACCTTCCCCAGAGAACAAGATATATTTGGCTGAACATGGTAGTCCATGGTTGGATCCAGTTTGGTATCCAGAGGGAGATTCTTGTAACTCTGTAATTGGGCAGGGTATTACATTAGTTACACCGATTCAAATGGTTAACTGGATGGCAGCAATTGCAAACGGTGGGACACTGTATAGGCCACATGTTGGACAGAAAGTAATTGATAAAAATGGAAATATACAAGAGCTTTCCTTCGAACCACTTGGAATAAATATCGTATCTAAAGAATCCTTAGATATCGTTAGAGAAGGTATGTGGTCAACCGTGTATAGTGCATTAGGGAGTTCTGGAATACTTTCAAGTTTAGGTAAGGAGGTTGCAGTTAAGACTGGTACAGCTGAATTTGGAGTGTTGAATCGAGAAGGGGAATATGAACACACCCATGCTTGGATTGCGGGATTCTACCCATATGACGATCCTAAATATTCCTTTACCATATTCTTTGAGAATGGTGGGTTAAGTTTTAATTCGTTACCACATATAAAAGAGGTCTTGCATTGGTTAATTGAGAATGGATATTACTAGTTCATCTTCTGTTCATTTATGTTTGTTAAACTTCAATATATGAAGTTTAATAAGCTTGAGGTAGCATATATGTTACAAAAAGAAGGAATAGGGAGGAAATACGTGATTGAGCATATCTTACATCATCAAGTGTTTAGACTTGATCAGAAAACTTTAAGGAAGTTTGGTAATTTGATGCTATCTCAAAACATCAAGGTACTCTCTTGTAATGATTCTGAATATCCTCAATTACTGAAAGAGATATATGATTTTCCTTTAGTTTTATTTTGTAAGGGTAATACCAAACTATTAAACAAAGAAATGATTACAATAGTAGGAACTAGGGAGATGACAAAATATGGAAAGTGGTGTGTAAGATATATGTTAGAGGGTGTAAAAGAACAAGATATTGTAGTTGTGAGTGGTTTAGCTAGAGGTATTGATGCACAGGTACATCAGCAATGTTTAGATTTAGGAATTCCTACAGTTGCGGTGGTAGCAGGAGGGATTGACAAGGGGTACCCAAAGAGTAATAAGGGGTTGTATCAGGAGATTGCAAAGAATGGTTTGATTATCTCTGAGTTTCCACCAGGGAGAGTAATCGTTAAGGGTATGTTTCCAGTGAGGAACAGAATTCTAGCAGGACTATCACTTGCTATAGTAGTAGTAGAGTCTGGAGAGCAGGGAGGGTCATTGATAACCGCAAGAATGGCTCTTGAATATGGAAGGGAGGTTTTCTGTATTCCCTGTGGTATAAATAGATTTGCGTTACAGGGTTGTAACATACTCTTAGAGAGGGGATCTGCACCCCTATATTCCCCTAAACAGCTAACTACTTTTCTATCCGATCGGTTTAAATATTAGTACAATGTAGGGAATAGATTATATAGGTACTGTAGGCTTGGAGGATAATGTTGGAAATATTTGAACTAGTTCCCACCACTATAAAATATAGTATAGAAATTTAAGATAAGAAAGACTCATTTTCTTGACAATTCAATTTATAGAGGGTATTTTAATTGAAGATTATGCCAAAAATAAAAAACAATTACAAAAACTTAGTACTTGTAGAATCCCCTGCGAAAGCAAAGACGATTAATAAGTACCTTGGTTCTAATTTTAAGGTGATGGCCACAGTAGGACATATAATAGATTTACCAAAAAGTAAACTTGCAGTTGATGTTGAGAATAAATATGAACCTCAATTTGAAGTAATATATGGTAAAGGTAAGATAATTAAAGATCTCAAAAAGGCTCTTCCTAAAGGTGGAAATATATATCTCGCTATGGATCCTGACCGTGAAGGAGAAGCAATTGCATGGCATGTTAAAAATGCACTTAAACTCAAAAATCCCAAGAGAGTTACCTTTAATGAGGTTACGAAGGAAGCTGTAAATAAAGCAATAATTAATGCTGGGGAAATAGATAATAATTTAGTAGAGGCTCAAAAAGCTAGAAGAGTTTTAGATAGATTAGTGGGTTATAAACTTTCGGAAATAATATGGAAGAAAGTTTGGTATGGACTCTCCGGTGGTAGGGTGCAGTCTGTGGCCCTAAGATTAATTGTTGAAAGAGAAGAAGAAAGAGAAGCCTTCAATCCAAAAGAATTCTGGGATTTTACTGTTGTGGTTAAGGATAGGGATGGGAATAATCTAATTGCAAAGTTAAAGACCAAAGATGGTAAAAAGTATATTCCTGCAAATGAAAAAGAAGTTAAAGCTCTAGAAAAATTATTAGGTAGTTCCAATTACAAGGTAGTAGATGTTGTTGAAAAGGAAGTTACAAGGAGACCTTATCCATCACTCACAACATCAAAGATGCAACAATCTGCAAATATTATGTTTAGTTTTACATCTAAAAGGACAATGGGAATTGCTCAAGCATTGTACCAAGCAGGATATATTACATATATGAGGACAGATTCGTCTAATCTTAGTATGAAGGCTATTAAGGAGATAAGAAAGCTTATCAAAACAGAATATGGTGAGAAATATCTACCAGAGAAACCTGTTTTCTATAAAGCAAAGAGTAAGGGAGCACAAGAAGCTCACGAAGCTATTAGACCTACAGATTTCTCAGTGACAAAAGAGGATATTCAGAAGAAATTTGGTAGTGCTCAGGCTAAACTTTACGATTTGATATGGAGAAGAGCAGTAAGTAGTCAGGTAAGTCCTAAAAAAGCTAAAGTTTTAACTGTAAAGATTCAACCTAAGGATGTAAAAGATCCCAAATATATTTTCTCACTTGGTGGTGAAATGACC
>DOZG01000081.1 GCA_003518125.1 Patescibacteria group bacterium | reverse complement strand
TTTGTTTCCATCTGATTATATGCCCAGTTAAAGTTCTTCATCCAGTTAGTAGGATCTCCACCTACATATCTCTTAACCTTATTATTATCACTTCCTATCCCTAGATAATATTTTTCTACCCCTGTACATATTACTTTTGCCATTTCCTCTTGGGATGGATCATAATTCCTGTTTCCCCCCTTAAACCATCCATACCAATTACTATTTCTCTTACTGTTCTTACCCATACTAGACTCTGCTACTGATATAGCTATTACAGTCCTTAATGTTTCATCCGAACAATACTTATCTAAATAGGCAAAATACTCATTATCTATTCTTGAACCAGGATAAGCCTGCGTAAACTTCCTTATTGTCTGCACCTGACTATCCATAAAATTCTCTGCTGGTACTACCTCTACACTACCATCTGCTTTAGTAGTTACCCTATCTCCATCTACCCATTCTTCCTTATCTTCTATTACTTCTTTAGCTTCCACCTTCTCAGGCTTTATTTCTATTTGTGCCTGCTCCTGATCCTTTCTACCTACAAATGTTAGCAACAATAAATACAACAGCATACCCATTGTTAAAAGAAAAAATACCCTTCTAAATACAACCTCTCCCCTCCTCTGACCATCTAATAAATTTACTTTTATAGACTTAAATCTACCTAAAGCGTCTCTAAGCAGTTTTCTCATTTTTACTTATTACTTAACTTAATACTACATTATATATATATCTTGACCACCTGTCAAGAGTACCTACTATGAGATTAGAAGTAACTTATATATTTGTGTACTAAAGCATCTTTTAGAATCCAATACCATTCTAAAGCCACCTCATATTCAAACCTTCCTGTTTCTCCACCTTCTTTAGCCTGATATTTTTCAAAAGCTTCTATCCAATCTGACAAACTTTTCACACTACCTTTTATTTCTCTACTATCTTCTGGATTCTTCTTAAATACTACCAAAACACCATTACCTCCATCCCAACCAGGAAAAGGATCTACACCAAGATTCTCTTTACTCCACTCACTAAATGCAGATGTGCCTCCCCAATTAAGATGATACTCTTTATTCTTTGTACTTATATCTAATCCCATTTTAAATACGCACTAAATTTAGACAGTAATCACAATACTAGGATCATCAGCCCAATACTTTCTAGACCAATGGCTCCATACAGACGCATCTTCTATCATAAAAGCATCTAAGACTGCCTTATTAAGATTGTCTATATCAGGTTTTGCCTTGTGAGGCTTTCCTCTTAATTTTTCTCTTCGTTTCTTACTATAACTAGCAAACAATGGAATGTAATAAACAATTAAAAACTGGTCTGGGAGTGTAAATTTCATTTGTTGTGCTAGACAAAGCATTTCTTCTTTAAAATCCCAATACTTCATAACACAAGGTCTTTTCTTCCATTTATCCTGCTGAGTCATTCTAGGCTTAGCAACAGGTACTACATCAAACTTATAATCTACACCCTCAAGACCGTAATAATCAATTAAAACATCCTTAACCAATCTGTCCGTTTTTATTTTCACTCATATATTAAAACTAATATTACCTAACTACCTAAGAGATCCATTTCTAACTGCTTCATAGGATTCCAAACAAAATAATACAACCAGTAATATTTCTCAGAACCCCACTTATCCCTAAACATAGCTGTAGTAAAAGGGGTTTCATCTCCTGTAAATTCCATATACTCTAACGTTGCACTATCCCTATTAACCACCATAAGATGTATTCTATCCTCAGAAGCCTTCTGCAGTTTTTCCTTGTTTATTGCAACAATCTTCTGTCCTACATACTTAGCTCCCATGTCCTTTCCATCAAAGGGTGAAGTGTTATATTGGTAAAATCCTTTATTCCTCATATTAGAAATAGTTTTAAATATTAATCATTAAAAGGAGTTCCCTCATCATCCCCAAAAGGATTCTCTCCACTATACATTTTGTTAAGATCAAAACTCTCTCTGCTCTCTTTCCAATTTATCTTAATCTCTGCATTTAATTCCTTTTTAGGTTTAGGATTAACTGTATACTTAGTATCTAGTCCTTCCCCTTCCCTATTAATAGAAATATCATACTTTCTTGGGTCTCCCCAATCATCATCATCTACTAAGGACTTAATTCCAGTCTGAATAGTAGCCTGAGTGATCTCTAAGAGCTGTATAGCCTCTAATTCCCTACTCCAAACAAACATAGCCCAAAAATGCTTTGGCTTTTCACTTGGATCAGTAGAATAATTCCTTTCACTAGGAATGTCTTTAGAATTCCTAACTCTAATTGGTGTCTTTTTCCCATCTTTCTCTTCCCAATACTCCCATCCTATTATTGGATCAGATAATATACGAACTGTGTTCTTTCCTGTCTCTAGTTTAAGATACCTAGAAGCACCAGAAGGAACTTTATAGCCTTTTGGTAAAAAACTCATTACATAAACCTTAAAAATTTAACTATTACACACTACCTAATTTATGAATTAATAATTTAAATACGTACACTATTACCTGTACATTCCTATATTACATACTGCCTGACCACTTGTCAAGTGTTTTAGATTATATACTTACTTATAGATAATAAGACTTCTATATCCCCAATTAGGGCTAAAGCTGTTTGTATATGCTAGATAGATTTTAACCATTGACAATTACCTTATCCCCATTTAAAAGAATTGTGTAGTTTAGAAGATCGGTTGATATATATATTGGGTTGGGGGTTGAGAAGTCTTCACTCATAGCCCCCAAATTGGATATATATACCAACAGTCGTAGCCAGTTCTTTGGATTAATGGAAGAACTCACTAAAGAAAACCATCCTATCTAGTTGTATTTATTAATATTAAATAACAAAAAAAGGACCAGAATTAGTCCTTCTTTTTCTATTTTTATCAAACAAAAAGGGAGACGTTGTGATCTCCCAATTTGCACTTAAATTATTAAGTTTCTCCGTTAGGAGATTAGTAATAGTTGTAGCCCCATGAGATAGGGCATATAATATTTTCTCATTTTTGGTCATCATTTACAACCACTACTAAATTTAAATACTGTTACAATATAACAGAGAGATACGAGGAGTGTGGCTAGGCTATACCGTACTCCTCCACGAATGAATAATTATATGAATATATTAACAAAAAGTATGTTAAATATTAAAATTGCCAATTCTGTAAGAATCTGCCTACTTCATGTCTCCTAAAGGGCTATCAACCCAATATAAAGAGCTATCAGAACTTGACTTACTTTTCCTTAAAAGTTAAGTATAGTTCTTAAACAAAAAAGCACTTCTGAGGGTGCTTTAATGTATGTTCTAATTCTTTAAGAACAGTTTGTCTGCCGATACTTCTCTGTAGACAAATTGTAAGTAAAGAATTGGTCATAAGATAATATACTACTAAAAAACAAGGAGTGTCAAGAGGGGGTACTTATACCTAATAAAAGGATATTTTCATACCCCCTCTTTTGGAAGATTATCGTGGATCGCAATAGTTATTACCATAGATTTCGTGAATCCAAATATGACATGCAACACAACAAGCAACGCAATTTTCTTTATTGGATAGTCCTCCTTTACACTTGTTTTTCATATGGTGAATTTGCAGTTCTCTTGGCTCAAATTTTTGTTTGCAACAAGCACATTTATAATCCTGACTTGCTTTTATTCGTTCCTTCCACTTGTTCTGCTTCTTCTTTGCCATTCCAAGACTCCCTTCTGAGTTCTAGTGTTACACTATTGTCAAGCTCAAGAACCTTCAATGCACAGTAGACACAAATTTTCATTTTGATATATCCTGCTGTTGTTTCTACGATTGCTTTGTTCTTATGGCATAATTGGCACATCTGGTAAGACATTGTGTATCTCCTCTCTTCCTTTTTAACGAGCTACAAAGTTGTAGACTCTTATTGATTAAGAACCTACAAATATCGTTCTGCTTCTTCTGCTGTATAAAATGCCTGAGCGTTCTTGTTAAATGGAGTTAGTACTAGCCAGACTGCACCATGTTTTTTACTGCCTTGTTTTGACCAACCTTTTTTCTTAGAATACTCGTCTGAATATTTGTAAGCACCACTAGCTATATACAACTGTCTTATATCACCATCAAATCCGTCTGCTACTTGTTCTGCTATAGCTTTTTTATGATTATGCCAACCCATGTATATATCTCCTTGTTGGATTCCAAACTTAGACTCACGATTTTCTGGATGAGAATCGTTATACATACTTGAACCAGGCAGTTGATGTCCTCCTACAATCTTATACTGAATGTCTGGAAAATTAGCTCTTATCTTTGTTGTTCCGTGTATTATTGGAATATTAGTCCTGTCTCTAAATTCGTCATAAATAGTAGTTCCCATTTTAGAAGCCCAGTTATCGTGATCCCCTTTGAGTAACGCTAGTATCTTGCCTTCACCTAATTCTTTCACCATAGACATAACAAACTTCCTCTGTTGATTATAAGAAGCTATCATTTCATTTTGTGCAGGATTGAAAAAGAAGCTATCAGTCCAGTCTCCACCACCTAAAAGATAAGCATTCTTACGACTAGCAATGAAAGCTATATCATGAGCTAGTAACTCATAATCTACTTCGTATCCCCCACCATGAATGTCTCCAACCAACCCCCATATAACAGGCTCGTTAGTTTCAAAGGTTATTTCTATTTCGTCTGAAACACCTTCTACTTCCGTTTTTAAGTCTCTTCTCCTAGTAAACTCGTCTATCCACTCATAGAAAGTTGGTTTTCTGCCTTTAGTCTTTTCCCTGATTAAAATTGGACTATCTAAATTCTCGTATTTGATTTGTTTATCACTCTTAAAACTACTCTCATCTGGACTTGTGTATAAACCCTTTCCTTTCTCTGGCATAAGTATTCTTTAGTTATTTTATTTTCTCTTTTTCTTCTTCTTGGGCTTCCAGCCTAACTTTCTCATACCTTCATAGATATAAGCATCCTTTCTTTTCCCTTTTAGACCTTTCTTCCTTGCACTCTTTGCAAGTGCCTTGTGCATTTTCTTAGGCATAAGTTTTTAATAATAAATTACTTACTCTCCTGACCTTGTATAAACTTTTTAATACCAAATGATAAGGTATTGATTATTACATAAGCAAGTAACACTGCCCATACTGGTAAACTAATCTCGTTAATAAACTTTAACAATTCTGCTAGAAAATATGTTGCTGTTCCTGAAGAAAGTATCCACTTCAAAGCATCCTTAACTTCTGGCAACGCATAACTCAACCTCTCCCTGCTAGTTATCTTTTCCATTAATAAAATATAATAAAATTAAATTGAGTAACCCCAAACCCATAACTAATAAACAAATACTATCTAATAGTTTCATGCAACCATTTAAAAAATTTATCTATTAACTGCTTTACACAACTTTTACTTTTAAGTTCGTTTAATTCTTTAACCAAATCTTCATTTGTATTTGCTAATGTTTTCTTTTCTATCACCAAAGTAGCATATTTATCCTCAGAAGCCTTTAATTCTCCTTTCATAGCAGTCTTTTCTTCAATACAAAGCTCTAAGCTCGTCTCTAAGGCCTCTATTTTTTCGTTCTTTGTTTCTATAGCCTTTTCCAAACTGAAAATTATAGCCTTTTGCTCAGCACACTCTTCTATAGGTTCTGGAGAAGGTTCTACAGGTGGATTAGTAGTATTTCCCTGATAGCCATACTTTTTAAGTGTAGTTAAATCACCAAAGAATACATTTCCATCAACATTTCCAGTGATACCATCAACTTTAGTGTCTGCACCATATTGCTTTATAGCTATAAATGGCCAATCAGTCTTAGGTTTGTTCGTCAAGTTACCATCCCAATACGCTAACCATAATCCGTAATCACCCTTAACAATAGTACTCCAGTTATATTTGTTATTAGTGTTAAGGTTAATATATATAAGAGGCTTTACACCTGTCTCAGTTTTAACTCTATCAAGAAACGTTTTACACCATACAACAGGGTTTCCATAATTTACTTCATAATCTAGTGCAAGTAATTCTCCTTTTCTTAAAACTCCTACAGTTTTAATGAACCAATCTGCTTCATTTGCTGCTGTGTTCCCAAGATCAGGTCGTGCAAAGTGATAATATCCAGTAGCAACTCTTGCGTTTCTAAGACCTTGTTGATTCCTTGAAAATTTAGAGTCAGTATAACCAACACCTTCTGTTGCTTTCATAATAACAAAATTAGTAGACTTTGCTACTTTACTGAAAGTAATATCTCCTTGCCATTTAGAAATATCTATACCTTTTATACTAGCCATTATAGTAAAATTTAATTTACTTATTAAATACTAAATAAATTACTCCTGTGATAAATGCTGTTAGTACAGCTCCTACCATACCAAACACCACATTTTTTACTGTTGCAAATTCTTCCTTTCTCACATAACAGGTCATTTCTTTTTTAACATCACGGAAACCTTTATCTAATTTCTCGTCAAGGTTGTCTAGTTTCTCATTTACATTCACCATTTGTGTTTCTAGCTTGGTTATTTTATTGTTGATCTTAACAGAGTTTTCCATCTGTATATAAATTATATCATTTTAAATAGTAATTTTCCTGATTAATATATTTTAACCCAGTAGCAACATTCCCAGTAATAACTTTTTCGTCTTTCATAAGCTCAATGAATTGTAGACTAATAACTTCAAACTTACGAAGTGTTTTTAAGTAGTCAATAAACTCTGTAGTACCCAGTTCTTCCTTGACTCCTTCTACTTCTACCAGCTTTTCACTATTTTGTAGACCACTTTTGAGTAAGGGCTTATAAATATCATCTCCTGAAACTCTCAGATACTCCCATTTGTAGTCTTTTCTAATTTGTGTAGCCTGTCTAGCTTCATCTTCTTTCCACCCCCCAAATGGTCGCTCACCAAGTTTCTCTTCCTGGAGTGTACGCACTTCTGTTTTCATAGCAGAAGTTGAAGGGTTGTCCACAAACTTCTCTACACTTGTGGTTATTTTCTTATCAAATAACTCGTCTTGTTTAGCTTTTTCTTTTTTCGCTTGCTTTTCTTTAGCGTATTCCTTCTCTTGAACTCCATAGTCAGTAAGTTTTACCCACCTACTGATTACATTGCCTAACATAGGTATATGTGCAGCTTCTTGTAT
>DOZG01000047.1 GCA_003518125.1 Patescibacteria group bacterium | reverse complement strand
AAGAACACTATCTTCATCAAGATTAAAGGATGAATATATTTCAATCTCATATTCAGTACTTAGTAAATTACTGTCTAAACTCCAACTTCCAGATGCATCAGTTCTAACAATATATTCACTACTATCATCTGAAAGCCTTATCCAATCAAAAGAAAAAGATTCTCCAGATATTGGTTCGGGAGGTAATATTTCATCGGAGATGGGAAGGGTAAGAAGCTGAGTATTAAAAAGTTTAAGATTATCATCCCAAATCTCTAAATCGTAAAATGTATTAGGAGAAAGAGAATTTAGACTAATTAAATACATATACCCATTAGGATATGTTAAGTCAGTAAATACTTGAGTAGGGATAAATTCTGTGTATAGACCTGTACTATTTGTCTCCTTATACAAAACCCTAAAATTATCATCACCAGTATATCCTTTCCAAAACATATCAGCACTCTGTGTTGTAATATTTGCCAAAACAACATCTTTAATCTCAGAATCCTTTATAGTGTTAATATTGAAAATTGAAGGGATAAGGATAAAGAGAGATGATATGAAAAGGGTTATACCTACCACTAAAAGAAGGTATATTTTTTGTTTCTGTTCTTTCATTATTTACCTATTAAAAATATTATTGGTACTTTTTCTAATACAACCTTTTGTTGTCTCCAAATAGTAATTGGTTGTGTAATGATTTTAGCATTTTTACTACCAACTTCAATCCCTAAACAAAGATTTATATTATCTGGTAATTTAAGTAATGATTCAAACATTGCCTGATTTCTATATGGAGTTTCAATAAAGATTTGAGTTCCTTCTCCTTTATAAACACAATTCAGTAATTTATTTAAATCTCTTTTCCTCCTATTTGTTTTTTTTGCTAAATACCCATTGAAAACAAATCTCTCTGCATCTAAACCACTAGCCATTAAAGTTAAAAATATTGATGAAGGACCAATCATTGGAATTACTTCTACCCCAAGTTTTTGACAAAGCATGACAATTTTCTCTCCCGGATCTGCAATACATGGTGTTCCTGCATCGGTCATAAGACCAATATCTTTACCAATCATTAATGGTTGAATTAAATCTTGAATCTCTTCTTCCTTAGAGTGTTCGTTATATACCCTTATATCAATTTCCTGTATTGGGGTAGATAGCTTAATACTGGAAAGATATGCTCTAGCAACTTTAGGGGTTTCTACAACAAAGTGGTTAAGATTACTTACAATCTTAATATCACAGGGCAATATAGCAGTATTAAAGTCCTCTCCAGATATTGGGGTAGGTATTAAGTAAAGTTTTCCTCTATTCATTAATATGTTCTATCAAATTTACTATCTAGCTCCTGTATACTCATTTTCCAAACAATCGGTCTTCCATGAGGACAAGAGTATGGATTATCACATTCTAATAGATTGTAATATACATCCTTCATTAATGGAATATCTAACTTCTGTCCAGTTCTAATACTTGTATGACAAGCCATAGTAGCTACCATATCTAACTTCAACCTTTTTAGATCCTTTTTACTATCCTCTATCTCCATATTAAATATATCATTGAAAAGTTTAGAGATATCCGCTTTTACAAATTCAATAGGGAGGGATTTGATAAAAAGTTTATCCTTTTTAATATCAATCTGGAATCCAAGGTTTTCTATCATGCTCATATACTCTTCTAAAAACTCCTTGTCTGACTCAGTAATCGTTATCTCAATGGGGACTAAGAGATTCTGGATATCTGTATTTTTAATCTCAGTAAGTTTGGATAGTTTTTCAAAGGTAATTCGTTCAGCCGCAGCATGTTGATCAATAATCCAAATCTTATCTTCAAATTCAATAATAATATATTTATTAAATATCTGATAAAAAGAAACTACCCTTTTTCCCTTAGATCCCAAAAAGGAGGTCTGTACCCCTACATCTAAAGACTCATTCAAAATTGCTTTACTAAATTTCAAACTATCCCTTACAGAACCACCTTTAGCAAAAGAAATATTCTTACTAAAATCTGGAATATATTGAGGTTTAGAAATATACTCCGAGTTATCTACTTTTGGTAAATTCTTATAACTAACCAATTTCTCAATAGATTTTGATACTGCCTGTTCAACTGCGGAGTAAACCCTATACGGATTCAAAAACTTCACCTTCTCCTTTCTTGGGTGAACATTAACATCTACTTGATCTGGATTAATATTAACAGTAATTAAGAATGGAACTTTTTCTCCATGAGGAATATATCTCTCATATCCTTGAATAACAGCTCTGGCAATCCCACTATCCCATACATGCCTACCATTTACAAAAATATATTGGAATTTAGTTCTTTTCTTGTGATCACTAGGATGTGCACTTAGCCCTCCAATCTCTATCCCATTTCCCTTAAAAAACACTGTCTCCATCCTATCCACAAAATCCTGTTTAATTACTTCCTTAACCCTGTCTTTTTCTAGCTTACCTGCCTTTCCACCTTTTGAAAGAAGATCTAATACCTGTTTCTCATCCTTAAAAAGTTCAAAATGAA